>JACDBS010000135.1 GCA_013694795.1 Chloroflexota bacterium
CGGTCGAGAAGCTCGGCGCAACGGTAGAACCCGTAGCGGACATCGGTCGAGCCATTCTCATCATTGCGCCACGACCAGCGGCGCTCGAGCGCGTCGCCGTCGGCGACCCCGAGAAGAAGCGGGGTGACGGCCGCGAGGGCCGCGCGCGCATCCAGGATGACCGGAGCAATGGGGATGGTCGGTCCGGGCGTGTTGTCGCGGAGCAGAGAGTCCATCTCCTCAGCCTACCCCGTCCAGCAGCCGCTCGGCGGCGGTCATCGGATCGAGCGCTCGATCCGCGACGGCGCGGATCGTCCTGTCCCATGTCGCGTCAGCCATGGCACGGGTCGCGGCGAGGTCGGCGAGGGCTCGACGCACCTGGTTGGCGGCCCGCTCGCCCGCCTCTACCGGGGTGCGTGCCTGGGACCGATGCGCGTCGATGGCATCGGCCAAGGCGACCACGCCGTCGGCGGTCGTGGCCGTCGTGACCATCACCGGCGGCGGCTTGCGCTCCACCCGGCCGCCGGCTGTCGAGAGCATGGCCCGCAACTGGCGGGCGGCGCGATCGGCTCCGGGACGGTCACCCTTGTTGACGGCGATGATGTCCGCGACTTCGAGCAGACCGGCCTTGATGGCCTGGACCTCGTCCCCCATCTCGGGCACCTCGACCACGACGGTGGTCTCCGCAAGGCGCGCAATCTCGACCTCGGACTGGCCTGCGCCCACCGTCTCGATCAGGACCGGGTCGTAGCCGGCGGCATCGAGCGCGGCCGCGGCGATCCACGTGGTGGCGGCCACTCCACCCAGCTCGCCACGGGAGGCCATGGAGCGCATGAAGACGTCGCGGTCGGCGGCATGCTCCATCATCCGGATCCGGTCGCCAAGGATGGCGCCGCGGGTGTACGGCGACGAGGGGTCGACCGCCAGGATGCCCACCCGCCGACCCCGTTTTCGCCATTCGGTGATGAGCGCGTTGACGAGCGTCGACTTCCCGCTGCCCGGCGGGCCGGTGATGCCCACGACATGTGCGCCTCGACCGGCCGCGAAGAGCTCCGGCAGCGCTGGGCGGACCGAGGGATCCCCGTTCTCGATCCGCGTCAGCAGCCGCGCGAGCGGCCGGCGCTCCCCGGAGGCGAGCTCACCGATCATGGGCTCAGGCGTATCCACCGCACATACGCTCTGTGGCGACATCCTGTGCCCGGCCCGCTCACGACCGGCGGACGTTCTCGCGGAAGTAGCGCGCGATCTGCCCGATGGAGGTCCCGGGCCCGAAGATCTCGGCCACGCCCGCCTCCTTGAGCTTCACCACATCGGCATCGGGAATGATTCCGCCGGCCGCCACGAGCACGTCGGGCATCCCCCGGTCGCGCAGGAGCTGGACCGTCCGCGGCAGGAGCGCCATGTGCGCACCGGACAGGATCGACAGGCCGACGACGTCGACGTCCTCCTGCTCGGCAGCATCGGCGATCATCTCCGGCGTCTGGCGCAGCCCGGTGTAGATCACCTCGAAACCCTCGTCGCGCAGGCCGCGGGCGAGCACCTTGGCGCCGCGGTCGTGTCCGTCGAGCCCTGGCTTGGCGATGAGGATGCGGATCGGCGTATCGGTCATGAGCGTCCGATTATGAGCCGGTCGATCTCCGTGGCGAGCTCGATGTCGCGGCGCGTGATTGCTCCCGCCGCGTGGGTCGACAGCTCGAACGAGACGTGCCGGTAGCCGGTGATGCGGATGTCGGGATGGTGGTTCGCCGCCTCGGCCGCATCGGCCACCGCGTTCACGAGCGCGATCGCCGCTCGAAAGTCGGCGACCTTGACGGACCGGCGGATGAGCGCACCGTCGCGGGTCCAGTCAGGGAGCCCGGCGAGGGCATCGGCCAGCTCCGCATCGGTCAACGGCGTCGCGTGCGGCATCTTTTCAAGCCTTGCCGATGAGGCCCATGAATTCGGCGCGAGTACGGGCATCACGCCGGAACGTTCCGGTCATCGATGAGGTGACCATCGTCGCCTCCTGCTTCTTCACGCCACGCATCATCGTGCACATGTGAGTGGCCTCGATGACGCACGCGACGCCCTTGGGCTCCAGGCGCTCCATAAGGAAGTCGGCCACCTGGACGGTGAGCCGCTCCTGGACCTGGAGGCGCTGCGCGTACATGTCGACGATTCGCGGGATCTTCGACAGGCCGATGACCCGGCCGCGCGGCAGGTATCCGACATGCGCCCTGCCGATGAACGGCAGCAGGTGGTGCTCGCACAGGCTGAAGAACTCGATGTCGCGCACCACCACCATCTCGTCGTAGTCGACGGCGAAGGTCGCGTCATCGATGAGCGTGTCGGCGTCAACGTGGTAGCCCGCCGTCAGCTCGTCGTACATGCGTCGCACCCGCTCGGGCGTGCGCGCCAAGCCCTCGCGCGAGGGGTCCTCGCCGATCTCCGCCAGCAACGTGCGCACCGCCTCTTCGAGCGAGGCATTTGGGTCAGCCATGGCCGGCATGATACGGCCTCCGTGGTCGAGCCCCTTTCGGCGACCCCGGCGCCGCGTTACACTCGCAGGCGCCCATCCGACGCCCTCACGAGAGGAGGTAGGACGCTGCAATGATTCTCCATCCGAGCTCGCGTTCCCGCCGCATGGGCCTGCCCGGGCTGACCTCCGGCGACCGTCTGGCGGCGGCGCTCGGGCGGCGCCTGGACGACGACTATCACTGGTTCCGATCGGTCGCTCCGGGTGGGATGACGCCCATCGACGCCGTGATCGTCGGACCCGGCGGGACGTGGACCATCACCCTGGCCGGCGAGCGCGGGCGCTTCGCGCGCCGCAACACCGGGCATTGGTACCGATGGCACCGCTCCACCGGTTCGTGGGTGCCGTGGGATCCCGCGCCCATCACGGCGGCGCGACTGGCTGCCCGGCGCCTCACCCTGTACCTGGAGCGCGCCGGCCTGCCGGCATCGGTCTCGCCGATCCTTCTTCCTCCGGCGGACATGTCGGTCGAGCTGGCGCGTGGCGACGAGATAGGCCTGGTGGTAGAGCCGGAGCCAGAGAGACTTTCGGTGCTCATGAGCGCCGAAACCGTGCTCAGCCAGGCGCAGGTCGATCGGATCGTGGCGCTGCTGGATCCGCGTCAACCGCTACCTCGGCTGGCGCAGGCGACACGCGGCGGGTGAGCGTCGCGTAGGCCAGCACGATCACCGCCCCGGCAGCCCAGCCAGCGAGCACATCGGTCGGGTAGTGCACGCCCAGCCAGATGCGCGAAATACCGATGAGACCGATGAGGACCACCAGCCCACTAATCACGGCACGCCGGACGTCGAGCGGCAGCCGCGAGCGGCTGACGAGCACGGCCAGGACCCCGTAGGCCACCATCCCGAGCGCCGAATGGCTCGAGGGAAAGCTGAAGCCGCGCTCGACGATGATCGGCTCGAGCAGTTCAGGGCGCTCCCGCGCGATGGCCAGCTTCATCGAGCTGTTCGCGATCGAGGCCAGGCCAATGGTGACCGCACCGATGAGCCCATGCCGCCATGGACCGATCGCGACGCCCACGAGGAGCGTGACGGCCGCGATGACGGTGATGGCCCAGGTCGAGCCGAGCTCGGTGATGATGCCCAGCGGCGCGAGGATGCCCTGGAGCGCCGGGGCGCGGACGGCCTGGATGACCGCGTGGTCGAATCCATCGGTCAGGTCAAGGCTGACCCCGACAGCGAGTGCGATCACCAGGGCCACCCCGCCAGCGGCCAGCGCGATAGGTGGTGCCATGGGCAGGCAGTCTAGGGTGGGGTCGTATCATCCGCAGCCCATGAGGATCGCCGCCGGCCGCGCCATGCTGGCGTGCCTGGCTGTCGCCGGCGCGTTGGCGCTTGCGTGGTCGGTGCCCCTCCTGGCGCCGGTCATCGTCTGGCCCCTTCTGTTCTTCGTCCCGGGGTGGGGGCTCCTCGCCGTGCTGCGTCCCCGGATCGACGGCGCTGGTCGTCTGGGACTGGCGATCATCGTCTCGGTTGCGACCTCGACCCACCTCGTGTACTGGCTCAGCCACCTGGCCGGCGGGTATGACCGCGGCGTCATTTTCGTGGTCGCCGCCCTATTGGCCCTCCCGCTCCCATGGGCTGCGTCGCGCGCTCGCGGGCGGCCGAGGCCGGGCGCCCTGCGCGCGTCTCGACCGGCGATGCTCGTTGCGGGACTCGCCGCCGCCGTGGTCGGGGGGACGCTGGGGCTCGGCATCTGGCGGGTGACGCCCGACGGCGTCACGT
>JACDBS010000172.1 GCA_013694795.1 Chloroflexota bacterium
CTACAACGACCTGGCCCTGCCGATCAAGCTCTTCGACTACCTGAGCTACGGTCGGCCCCTGGTCGTCACTGATTGCACCGAGCAGGCGCGGATCGTCCGCGAGGCGGATGCCGGAATCGTCGTCGGCGACACGGTGGAAGCCCTGTCGGCCGGCTTCGCCCACCTCCTCCAGACCGATGCGGACCAGATCGTCGCCTGGTCTGCGCACGCCGCCGATGCGGCCCGCCGATCCGCGTGGTCCACACGAGCAAAACAGATCGTCGAGATCCTGACCGGGGGCGAGGCGTGATCCTCGTCCTGACCCGCATCTGGCCCAGCGCCGAGCGTCCAAGCCTGGGCAGCTTCGTCCGCGACCGCGTCCGCGGCGTGCCCGGCGTGCGCGTCGTGAAGCCGCGCTCGAGCCGCATGCCGTGGCCGCTGCTCTACACGCTGCTGTTCGTGGATGCCATCCGCACCCGGGGCCCCCTGAAGGGCGTCGAGGCGCACATGGCCATCCCGACGGGTCTCGTCGGGTTGGCGGTCGCGCGCCTGCGAGGCGTCCCGCTCATCGTCTATTCCCACGGCCGTGACGTGCGCGACTGGCGGCACAAACCCGCGCCGATTCGGTGGCTGACGCGGCTTGTCCTGCGGCGCGCCGACCGGGTGGTGACGAACTCGGAGGACACGGCGCGCCATATCCGCGAGATGGGCGTCGAGCCGGTCATCATTCCGCCCGGCGTCGACCTCGGGCGCTTCGCAGTGACACCACGTCCGACGATGCGGCGCGTCCTGTACCTCGGCGGAAAGAACCGGCGCAAGGGGTACGAAGCCGCAAAGCGGCTGGCAGACACGCTCGTCGGACCGTGGCTGCGCGACGTGCACCCCGACGAGGTGCCGGAGCTGATGTCGCAACACGATGTCGTGCTGATGCCGTCGGTCGCCGAGCCGTTTGGGCTGGTGGCGGTCGAGGCCATCGCCAGCGGCCGCTGGGTGGTGGCGAGCGACGTCGGCGGGCTGCGCGATATCGTGATCGATGGGGTGAACGGCACCCTCGTGGCCGACGGCGACTTCGCGGCGGCCCTGGCACACGTCCCGGACTACGACCCCGCGACCGTGGCCGCCACCGCCGAGCGCTACAGCCTGGAGCGCTGGCAGGCCGCCATGGCCGACGCGTGGAGCGCACTTATACTCGCGGACGAATGAAGATCACCGTCATCGGTGCCGGGTACGTCGGCCTGGTCACCGGCGTGAGCCTGGCCGCCGGCGGCGAACATCAAGTCACCTTCGTGGAGCGCGATCCGCGGCGAGTCAGCGACCTTCGCGCCGGGCAGATGCCCATCCAGGAGCCGGGCCTGGCCGCGGCCTTCAGCGAGCATGGCGAGCGCATCGGTGTGGTGGAGGCAATGAACCAGGCGGAGCGCCCGGAGCTCGTGTTCGTCGCGGTCGGCACGCCGGTGGGGGAGACCGGGGACTCGGACCTGACCCAGATCCACACGGTGCTTCGTGAGCTGAGCGATCACCCCGAGCTCCATGTATCGGTGCGCAGCACGCTGCCGCCTGGATTTTCGCAGCGCATGCCGGACCTGCTCGGCCGTCCCGACGGATCACGCCTCTCCACGAACCCCGAGTTCCTGCGCCAGGGAAGCGCCATGGAGGACTTCCGGCATCCGTCGCGCATGGTCATCGGGCGGTATGCGTCCACCTCGCCGGAGCACCTCGAGCTGATGGAGCGTGTCTACGCCTCCATCGAGGCGCCGCGCATCTCGGTCGACGTCGCCGCCGCGGAGCTGATCAAGAACGCGGCGAACGGCTTCCTGGCCCTCAAGCTCAGCTTCGTGAACGAGGTCGCCGCCCTGAGCGAGGAGTACGGCGTGGAGGTGGACGAGGTCCTCGCCGGGATCGCGCTCGACCCGCGGATCGGATCCGCCTACATGCGTCCCGGCCTCGGCTTCGGCGGCTCGTGCCTGCCGAAGGAGCTCCAGGTGCTCGATGCCGCCGGCCGCCGGCACGGGCTGTCCATGCACATCGCGCGCGCCGCCTCCCAGGTCAACCTCGAGCAGCAGGACCGATTCGCGTATCGCATCCTGGACGAGCTGCCCGAGCGCGCGCGCATCGGCCTCCTGGGCCTGAGCTTCAAGGCCGATACCGACGACCTGCGCGGCTCGCCCGCCATTCATGTCGCGCGGCGGCTTGTCGAGGCCGGGCACACCGTCGTCGCCTTCGACCC
>JACDBS010000201.1 GCA_013694795.1 Chloroflexota bacterium
CCCGACGGCTCGTATCGGTCCCGGTTGACCCCGGCGAGGTGGTCGTGCGCCAGGGAGATCCCGCGGATCGGTTCTACGTCATCGACTCGGGGGCGCTGCGGGTGACGCAGGTGGCGCATGGTGACGAGGCCGTCCTGCGGGAGCTGGGTCCGGGCGAGGTCTTCGGCGAGATCGGACTGCTGAAGGGCATCCCGCGCACGGCGACGGTCACGGCGACCATACCGAGCGTGCTGTACGCCCTCGACGCGCGGGCCTTCGGCGAGCTGGTGGGATCCGGCCCTGGGTTGAGCTCGCGCCTGCTGGACCTGTACCGAGGAGCACTGTCCCGCTCCTGACTAGAGGGCGGCGACGGCTTCCTGGAGCTGTTCGGTGGCGACGGTCGCATCGGTCCCGGCGGCGAAGTGGATCGGCTTACCGAAGATGATCTCGACATCGCCGCGCAGCGAGGTGCCCGGCCCGCGCTGATCGACCCAGGAGAGGCGGTGGATCTTCAACATCATCGGCACCACCGGCGTTGCGCCCTCCACCGCGACGAGCCCGGCGCCGGCCTTGAAGGGCTTCATCGGTCCGCCCACCGTCAGCTCACCCTCTGGGTAGATCAGGATGCTGAAATTGCGATCCAGCCGCGCGCCGAGCAGCTCCAGGGAGCGCCGCACGGCGCCCTCGCGTGCCAGCGGGAACGCGTTACCCAGCACGGCCGCGCCCAGGCCGCGCAACCGATTGCCGAAGATGTCGTCGGCGGCTGCGGCAACCGACAGGCGCCAGCGCCAGACGAGCGGCAGATGGGTGAGAATGATGGCGTTGTCGGTATGGAGTGATGGTTGGGGACGAAGATGACCGGTCCCTCGAGCCCCTTCAGGTGCTGCTCGCCGCGGACACGGACCCGATAGAAGAGGCCCACGAACGGCACCATCAGCAACTCCTGGAGACCCATGCCGATCGCCCGAACCAGCGGGTTGAGCGGCCAGCCGTAGATCCCTGTCTCCGGCCGAGCATCGCCCGAGGCCTGCACCATGCGCTCGAGGTCCGAAACCGATGCGTCCGGGTCGAGCTGCCCGTCGTCGATGAAGGCGCCAAGCTCCTCCTCGATGACGCTGAGGAGTTCCACGCGGCCCAGCGAGTCGAGTCCGAGATCGGCCTCCAGCCGTGATTCGGGCCGGACCTGGCTCAACGGGACCTGGGCGATCTGCGAGGTCAGCCCGGCGATGGTCGCGACCGCGCCGCGAGCGCTGCCACCGTCCCCGCCCGCCGGCGCGCCATCTTCCGGCGCGGGCACCGACTTCGCGCGCTGGTCGATCTCCAGGCGCTCGAGGATCAGGCGCTTCTTCACCTTCAGCGACGCCGTGCGCGGGAAGTCCTCCTCCGGCCACACGCTCCAGCCACGGATCTGCTGGTGTCCCGCCAGGTGCGCGTTGGCGTCCCGCACCACGGCTTCGGCGCTGTCGGCGTCGTCGGTCAGCAGCACCGCGTGCACCTTCGCTCCGGAGCCGTCTCCGTCGAGCCCGACCACGGACGCGTCCCGGATCCGCTCGTCGCGCACCAGGACAGCCTCGACGTCGTCGGGGTACACCTTCTGGCCGTCCGGCAGGGCGATCATGTCCTTCTTGCGTCCGCGCAGCGTCAGGAAGCCGTCCGCGTCCAGCTCTCCGATGTCGCCGCTGTGATACCAGCCCTCGGGGTCGATGGCAGCCGCCGTCGCCTCCGCGTTCTGCCAGTAGCCGAGGAACCGATTCGGCCCTCGGGTCAGCACCTCGCCGTCATCGGCGATGCGGAGCTCGACGCCCGGGATCACCTCACCCACCGTCCCGATCTTATTGCGGCCCGGACGGGTGAAGCTGATGACCGGGCTCATCTCGGTGGCGCCGTAGCCCTGGAGGCAGTCGATCCCCATGGTGGTCCAGCGCCGAGCCAGCTCGGGCTCGAGCGCCGATGCGCCAACCGCGAAGGTGCGCAGCCGTCCGCCGAACTGCGACAGCACCGGTCGGAAGAGGAGACGGCGGGCGAAGCGAGGCAGCCGCTGGGCGATGCGGTGGAGGCGCTCGAACGTCGCGCGCTTGCCGGTCGCGTCGACCTTGCGCTCGATGGCGTTGCTCAACAGCCGCAGCCCCTGCGGAACGATGAGCAGCATGGTGACCTTGAAGTCCCGGAAGGTCTTGACCAGGACCGCCGGCTGGCGGCTGATCGGGTAGACCACCGTCTTGCCCGCGGCGAGGGGCGCCAGCAGGTCGCAGGTGAGCCCGAACATGTGCGAGAGCGGCACCACGGAGAGGAGCCGCTCGTCGGGGCCGAAGGGGAAGACATCGATCAGCGTCCGCGCGTTCGAGGCGACATTGCGATGGCTGAGCATGACCCCCTTCGGGTCACCGGTGGTGCCCGACGTGAAGATCACCATCAGCAGGTCGTCCGGGTCGGCGGCGACTGCGGGCATCGGTTCGGTGGCGCGAGCGACGTCGGGGAGTGACTCGATCAGCATGACCGGGACTCCCAGGCGGCCTGCCACCTCCGCCGTCTGGCGGGAGGCGAGGACGAGCTTGGGCTGCGTCTGCTGCGCGACCTTGTCCGCGAAGTCATCCGTGCTGCGGACATCGAGCGGCACGCTGACCAGCCCGGCGTGCGCGGCGGCGAAGAAGCCGATGGCCCATTCGGGGCGATTCACGGCCCAGATCACCAGCCGATCGCCCGGCGCCAGCCCGGCATCGCGCAGGGCGCGCGCCACGCGCGGCACTTCGAAGGCGAGGTCTCGATAACGCCAGGTACGCGTCCGAAAGCCCGGCTTGATGATCAATGCCGGGTGCCGGTCGAAGCGCCCAGTCGCCTGTGCCAGCAGATCGGTCACGGTGTCCATGTGCGTATCCTCCGTTCGCCGCACTGCGGTCCGGCTGCGGTCAGCTCGCCGCTGCCGTGGCGAGCTCGCGGAGCGCGCCGTTGGCGTCATCGGTCCAGGTCGGGTAATGCGACAGGGCGATGGTGTCAACGTCAAGCGCCGCAAGTGTTTCGACCGACGCTCGGGCGCCGGCGTGGTCGTGGCTGAAGAACGCGCTGGCGTACGCCAGGCGGCGGCGGATGACCTGGAGCACGTCGCCGCTGAAGAGAAGGCGCAGCCGCTTCGCGTACAGGCAGATGCTGCCCGGCGTGTGGCCCGGAGTGTGGACCACGCGCAGACCGCCGAGCAAAGGGAGCACGTCGCCGTCCCCGATGGGCGTCGGGTCGGCGGGCGTGCGGGTCAGGTACTGGATGAGGCGGCCGCGGCGCATGGCGCCATCCCGGGTGCGGGCCAGCGCATCGCGCAGGGGAAGGCGCAGTCCTGCCAGGTCGGCCGGGTGGATGAGAACGCGGACATCGTCCCGGTCGCGGACCAGCTCGCTCACGCCGCCGATGTGATCGGGGTGACCGTGGGTGCAGATGATCCGCTCCAACTCTTCGGTGCGCCGGCCGATGCGGCGCAGGTAGCGCTCGAGCATGAGCCTCGAACCGACCATGCCGGCATCGATCAGCGTCAGCCGCTCCTCGGCGATGAGGAAGGCGTCGGCGCCAAGCATCCGGACCTGGTGCACGCCGGGTGCGATCTCCATGGTGGGCGCGATTGTACGGCCCGCCTAAGCGGCCAGGTCGCCGGTGAGCATGCGCCGATAGGAGTCGTACCGCTCCTCGCTGACGTGCCCGGCCTCGACGGCGGCGCGCAGGCCGCAGCGTGGCTCGTGGAGGTGGGTGCAGTCGTTGAAGGCGCAGGCGCCCAGGTGGTCGCGAAACTCCCGGAAGCACCAGGCCAGCTCGGTTGGCGGAATCTGCCACAGCCCCAGCTCGCGGATACCGGGGGTGTCGGCCACGTACCCGCCGCCGGTTCCGGTGAGCGGATGCAGCTCGGCGTGCGTGGTCGTGTGCTTTCCCTTCCCGCTCTCCACCTCGGAGACGTCGCCGGTGGCGAGCTGGAGCCCCGGCTGGAGGGTGTTGAGGAGGGTCGACTTTCCGACGCCCGACGGGCCGGTCACGATCGAGAGCCTGCCTGCCAGCCGCACGCGCAACTCATCGAGACCGATGCCCGCCTTGGCGGCGGTGTAGACCACGTCGTACCCGATGCGCCCGTAGTGCCCGAACAGCTCGCGGGCGGCCTCGCCACCGACGAGGTCGACCTTGTTGGCGACCAGCAGCGCGGGCACCTCGTTGTACTCGGTTACCACCAGGAAGCGATCGATGAGGCGTGGATTCGGCGGTGGACGGTCACACGAAAAGACGATGGCCACGAGGTCCGCGTTGGCGACCATCACGTCCTCGCGCCAGGAGCCGCGCGGACCCGGCTGCCGTCGACTGAACCGACGCTCGCGCGGCTCGATGGCGTCGATGGCGCCCGTCCCATCCGGCAGCCGCTCGACGCTGACCCGGTCGCCGATGACCGCGATGTCCGATGCCTGTCGCACTCTCTTCATGCGTCCGCGCAGCCGGGCTTCGACCAGATCGCCGTCATCGGTGGCAATCGTGTAGAAGCCGGACAGGGCGCGGAGCACCAGCCCCCGGGTCATGGTCACCCCAGCGCGCCCACCAGGTTCGCGTAGATCGCCTCGTCCCGGCGCGGGATCTGCGGTCCGCGCGCCATCCGTCCGTCCCACGCTTCGAGCTCCATACCCAGCTCGCGCAGCCATCGTGCGCCAGGCCCCTTCGCGGTAGGCAGGTTGAGGCTGAGCTCCTCCGCCTCGGGGACGCGGCGGAACGCTTCGGCCAGCAGCGTCGCGGCGACGGCTGGAGCGTCGGCCACGAACGGGCCCACCCGCGGGCCATCGGCGCGCAACCACGCGTAGCCGACGGTCATTTCGGCCTGCCGAGCCACCAGAAGCGGTCGCTGCGGATCGTCCGCCATCATCCTCAGCAGTCGGAGCCGGTCGCCTCCGAAGCGAGGGGCGTCGTAGGCCGCCAACTCGCCTAGATCGCCGCACTCTTCTACGTCCACGGCGGGGTCTTCTTCCAGGACCGCTGAGCGTGGCAGGCTGACCAAGACGCTCGGATCGGTCAACTCGAAGCCGTACCGGCTGTAGAGCGGACGCCCGGACGGCGTCGCGAACAGCTCGACGCGGCCGGCCCCGCGCTCATCGATCAGGAACTCCAAGATCGTCTCCAGGATCGCGGCGCCGATTCCGCGGCGGCGGTGAGCCTCGGTCACGATCATGTTGCCGACGAATCCCAGCGCTCCGTACGAGATCCCGGATCCGACACCGGCGATTCCCTCCGGCGTTTCGACCACCAGGCAGCGCGCGTCGGGTACCTCGAGGACAGCGCGGAGGGCCCAGTCGTGCGCCGTCCAGCCCACCGATTCGCGCAGCGCGGCTATTCCGGCCAGGTCGGGCGCGCTCGCCACGCGCATGTGCAGGTTGTCCGGGAGTGGCACGCGGTCGAGTCTAGCCTCGCCGCTAGCATGGGCGCGTGACCCAGCTGGACCGGGCCGATGTGCTGCTGATCGGCGGAGGCGTGGCCTCGGCTCGATGCGCTCGCGCGCTCCGCCGCCAGGGCTTCGACGGAACCATCCTCCTGGTTGGCGCCGAGGTGCAGTTGCCGTACAACCGGCCGCCGCTGAGCAAGGAGCTCCTGCGCGACGACCTGCCCGACGAGCTTGTGCTGGCGGAGCCGGAAACCTTCTATGCGCGCCGCAAGGTCGAGCTGCGGCTGGGCACGAGTGTCGAGGCGCTGGACCCCGAGGCACGCACCGCGACCCTGGAGGACGGGTCGCGGATCGAGTTCGGGATGTGCCTGCTCGCCACCGGCGCCGAGCCGCGCACCCCACCGATCGAT
>JACDBS010000216.1 GCA_013694795.1 Chloroflexota bacterium
GGATGCCGGCCAGGATCGGTCCGACCACCGCGCCCACCAGCAGTAGCCCGTACAGCAGGGTGATCGTGCCGCTGTCGAGGTCCAGCGGCCCGGACAGGTAGAGGACCATGAACGGCGCCACGATGTCGAGGCCACGGCCGCCGGCAGCCACCAGCGAGGCCGCCAGGATGAGACGCAGATCGCGACGCACCAGCACCTCGCGCATGTGCGACAGCACCGATCCCGACGCCTTCGCGCGCCGGCGATACGCCGCGTGGTCCTCGCGCACGAACACCGCGATGAGCAGGCCGATGATGAGGGCCGGCACGCCGAACAGGGCGAGCGTCGCCTGCCAGCCGACCGCCAGGATGAGCGCGCCGCCCACGAACGGCACCAGCACGGTGCCGACGTTGCCGCCGCTGATGTGGGCGCTGATGGCGAATCCGCGACGCTCCGGCGGGTACACGTCGGAGAGCAGCGCATTGCCGACCGGATGTTGCGGACTGGAGCCGATGCGCGCAACGCTGATGGCGCCAATCAACTGGCCGATCGACTGTGTCAGGCCGGCGATCAGCAGGCCGGTGCCGAAGATGAGCTGGCCTCCGGCCAGCAGCGCGGGACGCGCGATGTAGCGGGTCAGGAACCCATAGGCCAGCTGCATGGTGCCGCCGACCGCGGTGGTGATGGCGATGAAGAGGCCGATATCGCGCTCGGTCAGCCCGTATTCCACGATGACGACCGCGTAGACCAGGGGCAGCAGCGCCGACTGTGCGTGGATCGCGGCGTGCGCGACCGACAGAAGGGCGAGCGTCAACCCCGGACGAGTGGGACTGCTACGATCGACGACCATGCCCACCTCAGCCGCCCCACGGCCACGCGCCGTGAGCGAAGGTCCAAGCCTGGAGGCCAGCCTGATCGCCACGGTCGCGCCGGTCATGCGCCATCTCGTCGCCCACGCGCGCCGCCGGCAAGCCTGGAGCGAGCTGACCTACCAGCAGTACAACGTGCTGCGCATCATCGACACCCAGGGGCCGCAGCCGCAGGCAGAGGTGGCTCGCTGGCTGCTGGTCACGGCGCCCGTGGTCACGCGCCTCGCCTCCACCCTGGCCGATGCGGGTCTCGTCGAGCGCAGGACCGACCCGAAGGACCGGCGCGCCGTGCACCTGGCGCTCACCGCGACCGGCCGGCGCCGGGCACGGGCCATGAGGCGCGACCTGCTCCAGGCCGCCCACGAGCTGCTCGAGCCGATTCCCGAAGAAAGGCGGGCCGCCGTGGGCGCCGCCCTGGAAGAGCTCCAGGTCCTCCTCCCGGAGCATTCAGCGCGTCGCTGAGGCGGTCCGCGCCTCTGGGGCCGGCGTGGTCGCGCGCCGTTCCGTGGAGCTGTCGATGGTCGTGACTCCCAGGGAGCCGCGGCGCGCGGCGGCTCGCAGCCCCAGCGCGACCACGGCCAGGATGACGGCGGAAAGTCCGGCCCCCGCGAAAAAGGCGGCGGGAGTACCCCATGCCTCGGCCACGGCGCCCGCGAAGAGGCCGCCCAAGGGTGCGGAGCCGGCGAAGACGGTGACATAGAAGCTCATGACGCGCCCGCGCAGCGCATCGGTCACATTGGCCTGCACGGTGGCATTGATGGTGTTGATCATGAGCATGCTGAAGTAGCCTGCCGCCAGCACCAGCGGCGCAGCCAGCCACAAGCTGCGCACGACACCGATGCCAACCAGCAGCAACGAGAAGACCAGCCCGCCGACGAGCATGAGCGGGATGGCTCGACGCCGGCGCATGAATGCCAGCGTCAGGGAGCCGCCCAGCGAGCCGATCCCCATGGCTGCGTACAGGCCGCCGTAGCCGGCAGATCCCAGGTCGAGCACCTGCGTAGCGAACAGCGGCAGGAGGATCTGGAAGTTGAAGCCGAACGCGGCGATGCCGCCCAGCAGCACCAGGCACCAGAACACGAGCGGCGTGCGGACCGAGTAGTTGAAGCCCTCGGCCAGGCTGTGCAGGACCGGCGGATGGCGTTCCGGCTTCTCGTGGCGCCGGATCTCGCGCGGGTTCATGCGGATCAGGCCGGTGAGGACGCCGGAGTAGGTCAGCGTGTTGATACCCAGGTTGATCGCCACGCCGGCGACGGCCGATCCGGTCACCGCGGTGCCAATCGCGATGATCACGCCCGCCAGGGCAGGCCCCACCACGCGCGCCGAGTTGAAGGCCATGGAGTTCAGCGCGATGGCGTTGGCCAGCATGCGGCGCGGGACGAGGTCGGCGGCGATCGATTGGCGGATCGGCATGTCGACCGCGTTCACGAGGCCCAACATGAGGGCCATCACCATCACCATCCAGATCTCGACGATCCCGGTGGCGGTGAGCAGGAAGATGATGAAAGCCTGCAACGCGGCCGCGATCTGCGACGCGATCAGGGCGAGGCGCTTGTCGATGCGGTCGGCGAAGACTCCGCCGAACGGGGCCAGGAACATGGCCGGGCCGAACTGGAAGACCGCCACGTAGCCGAGCTGAAGGGGAGAGCCGCCCAGGGCGAGGACGAGCCACGGCAGGCTGACCTGCTGCATCCAGGTGCCGATCAGGCTCACCACCTGGCCCGTCCAATACAGCCGGTAGTTTCGAATGCCGAGTGCCTCGAAGCCGCGCTTCAGGCCTCCGAGCGCAGCGCGCAGCGGGAGGGACCGGGGCTGGTCGGGTCGCGATTCGGGTGAGGTATCGGCCAATGCGGTCAGGTCTCCGGGAAGTTGCTCATGCTAACAACCCGGTCCGCGGGCGTCATGCCGCCTTCTGGCTGGCCCCCGCGGCGGGTGCCCGGACGACTCTCGTATCGAGTCGCGGCATGCCCACCGACCGCATCCGCCACGCCACCAGCAGCAGGACGAACATCGCCAGACCAGCTCCGAGGCTGAGGGCGAACGGCGCGCCGAGGGCCTCCGCCGTGGCGCCCGCGAACAGGCCGCCCAGCGGCGCGCTGCCGGCGAAGACCGTCACGTACAGGGCCATGACCCGACCGCGGAGCGCGTCGGGGACGCTGTTCTGAATGGTCACGTTGATGGTGTTGACCATGAGCATCGAGAACAGACCGATGCCGGCAACGAGCGGGAAGGCAAGCAGCGGGTCACGCACGAAGCCCAGCGCGAACGCAAGCCCCAGGAAGCCGGCTCCCCCACCGATGATGAGCCCGACGAGGGGCCGCTGACTGGAGGCGAAGGCCAGTCCCAGCGAACCGACCAGCGCGCCGGCGCCCATGGTCGCGAAGAGAGCCCCATAGCCGCTCGAGCCCATGCCGAGCACTTCGCGCGTGAAGAGGGGCAGGAGCGTCTGGAAGTTCATCGCCAGCGCGGCCACCCCGCCGAGCAGCACGAGCGGCCAGAGGACGGTGGGGGTGGCTCGCGTAAAGCGCAGCCCCTCCGCCAGGCTGGAGCGCACCGATGGGAACTGATCCGGCCGCGACGCCCTGTGGAGCAGCCTGGAGTCGATGAGCATCAGGCCGGAGATGACCGAGAGATAGCTGATCGCGTTGATCCCGAAGTTGCTCGCCACCCCGAAGGCGGCGATGGTGACTCCGGCCACAGCGGGACCCACGACGCGCGACAGGTTGAACGACGTGGAGCTGAGGGCGATCGCGTTGACGAGATCCTCGCGCGGCACCAGATCGGCGACGAACGCTTGGCGCACCGGCATCTCGATGGCGTTGACGAAGCCGGCCACCAGCGCAAGCAGGTAGACGTGCCAGATGTCGATCACGCCCGTAACGGCCAGGCCGAAGAGCGTCGATGCCTGAAGGAGAGCCACCAGGTTGACCGCGATGAGCATGCGCCGCTTGTCGACTCGATCGGCCAGCACGCCACCGAGCGGCGCCAGGAACATCGACGGGCCGAACATGAACGCCATCACCATTCCGAGCTGCAGTGGCGAGCCGCCCAACTGGAGCACCTGCCAGGGAAGCGCCACCGACTGCATCCAGGCGCCGACCAGGCTGCCGCTCAGACCGAACCAGTAGCGCCGATAGTTGGCGTGGCGCATCGCGGTGAATCCGCGCGCCAGGCCGCCGCCGCGGGCGGGCGGCAACGGCGCCGCCCCATCGGGGAGGCGCATCGGACGCGTCAGGCGGGGCACGGCGCGACCGATCCGGGGTGGCAGCTCGGTGATCGTCATTAGTTAGCTATGCTAACAAATATCCGCCGGCGAGGCAACAGTACGAAACTGAGCGAGCGGGCCATCGCGGATCGGTCATGATGGCCGCATCAAGCGACCGATTCGACAGGCCCGACCGATTCCCGTACGGCGGGTGCGCCGCCCTCGCACCCGGCGCATGCATCGTGCGCCCTTCTCCGCCCTACTCCTGTCGCTCCTGGTGGTCCTGTCTCCCGACCTTACGCTGGCGCCCATCCAGGCCGGCGAGCCGGTCGTCGCCGACAAGCAGGTTGTTGCCGACAAGCCGGTCGTCGGTCCTCGACATCTCGATGAGGTCGTCCTGCCGCCGGTGCCGCGGGTCCCACCTGTCGTGGCGATCGAGCGCCGCTCGGCCGACCGACGCACCGCCGGAGGCGTGCCACCGGTCGCCGTCGCCCTCGCCGACGCTCCCCGCTACCAGTCGGCACTCGAGGCGGCCCGTGCCGCGGCAGGGGCATACGGCGTCACCTTTGCCGCGGTGCGGGACGGCCAATTGCTATGGAGCGGGAGCAGCGGCCGCGAGCGCGACGGCCTGACGGAGCTCACGGCGGACAGCACGCTCGTCATCGGCAGCGTGACAAAGACCTACGTTTCCGCCCTCGTCCTCCAGATGGCGGAGGAGGGGTTGCTGGATCTCGACGACTCCGTCCGCGACCACCTGCCATCCGTGCCGGGCATGAGCGGCGAGATCACCATTCGCCAGCTCCTCGACCACAGCAGCGGCCTGGCGGACGTCTTCAACGACACCACGCGCCGCGGTCTCGAGGAGGATCCAGGGCATGCCTGGACGGCCGAAGAGGTGCTGCGCACGCTTCACGCCCCCTGGTATCCGCCTGGGAAGGGCTGGGCGTACGCGAACACGAACTACTTCCTGCTCGGGATGATCGTCGAGCGGCTCACCGGGTCGACCCTGGGCGAGGAGCTCGACCGGCGGATTCTCGAACCGCTGCGACTGGAGTCGACTCACCTGATGACCGGGACCGATACGACCGGGCCGCTCGCCCCGGCGTGGAGCACCATCTTCTGGGCGTCAGGCGCCATGACCGCCTCGGCCGCCGACCTGGCCCGCTGGGGCGACGCGCTGTACGGGGATGGAATGCTCCAGCCCGAGACGCGCGCGGCCATGCTGGCGCTCAACGACCATGACTACGGCTTTGGCGTCCAGAAGGTCGAGCTTCCCGGCGCCACCGGCTACGGCCACACCGGCCTGCTCAACACCTACACCACGCTCCTCTTCCACGACCCGTCCGACGACCTGACCATCGCGCTGCTGGTGAATCGCAGCCACGTGGACCTGGGCGGGATGCTGATGATCCCGGCTCCGGGCGGCGGCCCCTCCCTCTACGAGCTCGTCACCGGCAACTAGCCGGACCC
>JACDBS010000006.1 GCA_013694795.1 Chloroflexota bacterium
GCCGACGAGGGCTCATCGGTTCATTACGTGGAGGGCTGCACGGCGCCGACGTACTCGACCGCATCCCTGCACTCCGCGGTGGTCGAGATCATCGTCAAGAAGCGCGCCCGCGTGCGCTACACGACCATCCAGAACTGGAGCTCGAACGTCTATAACCTCGTTACCAAGCGCGCCGTGGCCCACGAGGACGCGGTGATGGAATGGGTCGACGGCAACCTCGGCTCCAAGGTGACCATGAAGTACCCGTCCATCTATCTGCTCGGCGAGAGGGCGCATGGCGAGGTGCTCAGCATCGCCTTCGCCGGCGACGGCCAGCACCAAGACGCAGGCGGCAAGATCATCCATGCCGCGCCGAACACCACCTCGCTCATCACCAGCAAGTCCATCAGCAAGGGTACCGGACGCACCTCGTACCGCGGACTGATCAAGGTCTATCCCGGCTGCCAGCGCAGCAAGAGTACGGTGCGCTGCGACGCCCTCATCCTGGACGAGTCGGCGCGCTCCGACACGTACCCGTACATGGAGATCGACGAGGACGACGTCACCATCGGCCACGAGGCCACCGTTTCCAAGGTCGGGTCCGAGCAGCTCTTCTACCTGATGAGCCGCGGCCTGTCGGAGGCGGAGGCCTCCGCCATGATCGTGAACGGCTTCATCGAGCCGATCGTCAAGGAGCTGCCGATGGAGTACGCGGTTGAGATGAACCGCCTCATCCAGCTCCAGATGGAGGGCGCCGTCGGGTGACGACGACCGCCACCGCCATGACGCTCGACTCCACGGCGATCGGGCGCATCAGCGACCAGCTCGACGAACCCAACTGGTTGCGCGACCTCCGAACCGGCTGGTGGGAGCGTGCGGAGACGGCTCCGCCGCCGACCGGCCAGGAGGAGGAATGGCGCCGCACGCCGCTCGATGCGCTCCCGCGCGGCGGCGAGCTCCTGCTCGACGCGCCGGAGATGGAGGCCACCGTCCCACCGCCGGGCGTCATCCTCACCGACCTGGCCACCGCCGTCCGCGAGCATCCCGACCTCGTGCGCCGCTTCCTCGGCATCGCCGATGGCCCGGCGTCGCACGCGCATTTCTGGGCGCTGGGCCAAGCGGCATGGACCGGCGGACTGTTCTGCTACGTCCCCCGCAACGTCACCGTGGACGGCACGCTGGTCGTCCGAACGGTGCTACCGCGCGCAGACGTCACGTACCTTCCCGTCACGCTTATCGTGGCCGAGGAGGGGAGCAGCGTCACGCTGCTTGAGGAGGTCGTCTCGCCCGACGGGCCCGCCGGCTGGTTCGGCGGAATCGTTGAGGTCCGGGCCGAACGCGGAGCGCGGGTGCGCTACGCCAACCTCCAGCAGCTCGGCGACGGTGCCTGGAATATCGGCGCCCAGCGAGTCGTTGTCGGCCAGGACGCGAATGTCACGACCCTCAATGCCGAGGTCGGTTCGAAGGTCACCAAGGTCGGGATGGACGTCAAGATGATCGGCGCCGGCGGCACCTCGAAGGTTCTCGGCCTGCTCGCGGCGGGAGACGACCAGCAGATCGACATCAATACCGTGCAGGACCTGGCAGCCGACCACACCACCAGCGACCTGCTCTATCTCTCCGCCCTCTACGACCGCGCGCACGCCTCCTTCTACGGGGTGACGAACGTGCGGCATGGCACGCGGCAGACGAGCAGCTACCAGGAATGCCGCAACCTGCTGCTCAGTCCCCAGGCGGGCGCCGAGCCGATTCCCGTGCTCGAGATCGAGGCGAACGACATCCTGCGCTGCGGCCACGGGGCGACCGCCGGCGCCATCGACCCGACCATGCTCTTCTACGCGCAGACCCGAGGCCTCGACCGCGACGCCGCCGAGCGCATGATCGTGCGAGGCTTCTTCGAGCAGGTCGTGGCGCAGATAGCCGACGAGACGATCCGCGAGCGGATTCTCACCGCCCTGGCGGACCGCATCGGTTCGACCGAGGACGTCTCGTGACCGCGCTGGAGCAGGCAGCGATCGGATTCATCACCGTCGCACGGACGAGCGACGTGGAGCCGGGTTCCGTGCGTGTCATCGAGCTGGACGGACGCTCGCTGTGCATCGGCCTGACCGAGGACGGCGAATGGGGCGCCATCGACAACGTGTGCACCCACGACGGCGGGACCCTGGGCGAGGGTGAGCTGGATGACTCCGCAGTCGAGTGTCCGCGTCACGGCGGCCGCTTCGACCTGTTCTCCGGGCGCGTCCTGGCCCTTCCCCCGGTTCGCCCGGTGACCGCCTACGAGACCATGGTCGACGGCGACGAAGTCCGAGTCAGGCTGGATTAGACCGATGAAGATCAGCACCCGCACCGAGTACGGCATCCGGGTCCTCGTCACGCTCGCCCGCGTGGAGGACGATCGCTGCCTTTCCCTGACCGAGATCGCGAAGCGCGAGAAGCTGCCGCATGCCTTCCTCGAGCAGCTCGTCGGCGACCTGCGGCGGGCGGACCTGGTGACCGCCACCCGCGGCCAGTCCGGCGGCTACCGCCTGGCGCATCCGGCGGCCGAGATCCCCATGGCCGCGGCGGTTCGGGCGCTGGAGGGCCCGCTCCTCGAGATGCCGTGCGCCGGTGCCGCCGACCTCGAACACTGTGATCGGCCGCAGCCGTGCAGCGTGCACGAGGTCTTCCAGCGCGTTCATGAATCGCTGAGCCTTTCGCTCGGCAGCACCAGCCTGGCCGACGTGGCCGCCTCCGCCGGTGGGCCGCCGTACCCCATTGGGGTGCGTCGCCGGCGCGTCGCGGAGTACTCAGCCATGACCGGCCAGCAAGCCACGCAGCAGCAAGCAAGGAACGCATGACCGACGAACTCGTCATCTCCGGGCTCCAGGTGAGCATCGGCGAGAAGAAGATCCTCAACGGGCTCGACCTGACCGTGCGCCAGGGCGAGGTCCATGCCCTCATGGGACCGAATGGCTCCGGCAAGACGAGCCTGGCCTACGCTCTGATGGGCCATCCCGACTACCTGGTCGACGCCGGCACGCTCACATGGCGCGGGCAGAATCTGCTCGACGGGCCGACCCGGCTGGGCATGTCGCCGGACAAGCGGGCGCGGATGGGCCTCTTTCTGGCCTTCCAGTACCCGAGCGCCATCCCGGGCGTCACGGTTGCGAGCTTCCTGCGCAACATCTACAACGCGGTGCACCATCCGAAGGCGGCGGACGAGTCCGGAGAGACATCGATCAAGTACACGGGCATCCCGCTCGCGAAGTTCCGCAAGCTGATGGAGGAGAAGATGACCCTCCTCCGAATGGACCCCGCGTTCGCCACGCGTTACGTCAACGAGGGCTTTTCAGGTGGCGAGAAGAAACGCCTCGAGATGCTCCAGATGGCGGTCCTCAGCCCCGCCATGGCCATCCTGGACGAGACCGATTCCGGCCTGGACATCGACGCGCTCAAGAACGTGGCCGACGGAATCAACGCCACCCTCTCGCCCGAGATGGGCGTGCTCATGATCACGCACTACCAGCGCATGCTGAATTACGTGAAGCCGCAGTTCGTGCACGTGCTGCTCGACGGCCGCATCGTGATGTCCGGCGGCGAGGAGCTCAGCCACCAGCTCGAGGCCAACGGCTACGACTGGGTGCGAGAGCAGGTTGGCCTGCCCGAAGGCGTCGGCGACGAGGCCTCGGCCCCGGAGCCCGTCGCGCAGCACTAGGCGTCACGGGCCGATGGTGATCGGACTGGCCGAACCGCGGGTTCTCAGCGGTGTTGAGCTGCGCGCCGGCTTCCCCGTCTTCGAGCGCCCGACCGCCTCGGGGAAGCCGCTGGCCTACCTCGACTCGGCCTCCTCGTCCCAGAAGCCGCGCGTCGTGATCGACGCCGTGGCCGACGCCTACGCGCATCATTACGCCAACGTGCACCGCGGCATCTACGAGCTGAGCGTCGATGCCGATGCTCGCTACGAGGGAGCTCGCACCGCCGTCGCGCGATTCATCGGTGCCCCCAGCGCGCGCGAGGTGGTCTTCGTGCGCAATGCGACCGAGGCGCTCAACCTTGTCGCGTATAGCTGGGGCCGCGCCAACATCGGCCCAGGCGACCTGATCGTATCCACCGAGATGGAGCACCACGCCAATCTCGTGCCGTGGCAGCAACTGGCCGCCGCGACCGGCGCGGTACTCGAATACGTGCGCCTTACCGACGACGGCCGGCTGGACCTCGAGGATCTGCGCCGGCACCTGGCGCGCGGCCCGAAGCTCCTGGCTGTCGGCCACGTCAGCAACGCGCTCGGAACCATCAACCCGGTCGCCGAGATCACACGGCTTGCTCACGCGGCGGGGGCCGTCGTCGTGCTCGATGCAGCGCAGAGTGTCCCGCACATGCCGGTCAGCGTCGCCGAGCTGGGCGTTGACTTCGCCGCCTTCTCAGGGCACAAGATGCTGGGTCCCTCGGGTATCGGTGCGCTGTGGGGACGCCGCGAGCTGCTCGACGCGATGCCCCCCTTCCTGACCGGTGGCAGCATGATCACGCGCGTCACCCTCGAAGGCACGGAATGGAACGAGGTGCCGTGGAAGTTCGAGGCCGGCACGCCGGCCATCGCCGAGGCGATGGGCCTCGGCGCCGCCATCAACTACCTCGAAGACCTGGGCATGGCCAATGTGCGAGCCCACGAGCGCTTCCTGTTCGAG
>JACDBS010000020.1 GCA_013694795.1 Chloroflexota bacterium
CTCTGGCGCCAGGGGCGCTCGGCCGCGGCGCGCGTCGCCCTCGACGCCGTCCGTGCGAGCAGCCCGCAGCGCAGGCTCCCAATCGCCATGCTGGTCGATGCCGAATCGCTCGCCGCGGGTGGAGAGACGGATCGCGCGGCCGGCGTCCAGGAGCGCCTGCTGGGCGCGATCAGCGCGGACGAGGCCTTTGAGCTGCGCGCTGGAGTTCCCGGGCGCATGAGCTGGCCACTGCCGTCCGACCTGCGGCCCGCGGAGCCGCGCGCGCCGCGACCGCCATGGTCCGCGGCCCTGCCGGAGGATGCTGATCCTGATGCCGCCCCCGATGACGAGCGCATCGCCGCGGGCCGGGCCCGTA
Organism: Chloroflexota bacterium; assembly: GCA_013694795.1. Taxonomy (GTDB): domain Bacteria; phylum Chloroflexota; class Limnocylindria; order QHBO01; family QHBO01; genus JACDBZ01. Next base: position 356 of record JACDBS010000020.1, read on the forward strand.
TGGAAGATGCGCGCGTTGCGTATGTTGCCGGCGACCTTGATCGTGGCGATGGTGAGATGTCCATCGCCGTCCGCCTCGACGCGGCCCTGGCGCCCGACGGCGTTGCCATCCTGGAGCCCACCCTGGGCGGCCAGCCGGCCGCCGAGCGTCTGCTACTGTACGGCGACCTGCTCCGCGCCGCCGGACGCGAGTCCGAGGCCAACCGAGCCTACGACCGCGCGGCTGACCACGCCGGCTGACCCCCCGACACTGAGGAGACTCCCTTCGTCATGCAGCGCACCCTCGTCCTCGCCAAGCCCGACGCCGTGCAGCGCGGCCTCATCGGCGAGATCATCGGCCGCTTCGAGCGGAAGGGCCTCAAGGTCGTCGGCCTGCGTCTCCTCCATGTGTCGCGCGAGTTGGCGGAGGAGCATTACGCCGTCCATGTCGGCAAGCACTTCTACGGCGGGCTGGTCGAGTTCATCACGTCGGGGCCGGTCGCGGCCTTCGCGCTGGAAGGTCCGGACGCGATCGCCGTGGTGCGCAGGATGGTCGGCAAGACCATGCCGAACGAGGCCGAGCCGGGCACCATTCGCGGTGACCTCGGGGTGAGCGGCCTGCGCAACCTCCTCCACGCCTCGGATGCGCCGGAGACGGCTGATTCAGAGCTCGCGCTGTGGTTTGGCGCCGATGCGCTGGTCCACTACGCCCGCGAGATCGACGCCTGGATCGTCGCCGAGGAGCCCACCCGGACCTGAGGCTCCGGCCTCCGCGCCGATACGTTGTCGTCATTCTCCCCTGAGGCGGCTGCTAGGCAGTCCCGCACGTGCGCCCGCCCGCCCCCGCCCGGGCTCTCGTGCTCAATGGGCCCGTCGGCCCGGCCTTTCGGCCTGCGCCACTCGCCTACCGTGCGCCCGGTGGCACGCTGACGATTCCAAGGGCGCTCCCCTTGTCGGCGAGAACTCGTGATTCGGCACTCTTGGCGGCCATTTCGGCCGGAGCCGGTCCGATAGTCATCGGTTGACTGATATCGGTCCAATTCTCTCTGGGGCTGGTCAGGCATTCGCGGCGTGACTACAAGGCCTGCGATTTGGGTCATTCGCGGCATGATGGGCCAGACCGTCGTGCTCAACACCAGCGACGGGCGTTGAAGCAGAGGTCCAACGGCGGCCCTACCAGTCACCACATGCCTGCCTGACCAAGATTCCTTGCCCGCACGGCCACTCGGAGCCCGTCACGAGGCACGGACAGTCGGCTAGGAGCCGGCGGCGGCCGCCAGGGACGGATACGACGGCCGCTCGATGATCCCGATGCGCTCCAGCGGGAAGTAGCGCAGCCAGGCGCGTCCGAGGATCAGGTCCTGCTCCACCGGTCCGAAGACGCGCGAGTCCTGGCTCGAGGGCCGATTGTCGCCCATCACGAAGTACTCGTCGTCGCCGACGATCCATGTCAGCGGGCAGTCGGGCCGCTCGCAGGTCGTGGGCGAGGTCGTACCGTCCTCCTCCGTGCGCACGTAGAGTTCCTCGATGCGCACTGGATTGGCTCCCGGGAGCGTCACGAAGACACGTCCGTTCTCGAGGCTGACGGTGTCGCCCGGCATGCCGATGACGCGCTTGATGAACGGGATGCCATCGGTCGCCAGGCCCGACCCGGCCGGCGGCGTGAAGACGACCACGTCGCCATGGTGGTAGCCGTCGAACCGCACGGTGAGCTTGTCGATGAGGATGTACTCGCCGTCCACGATGGTCGGGACCATCGAGCTCTGCTGCACCTCGAACGGCTGTGCCACGAAGTTGTGGATGACGAGGTAGATGAGCAGGGTCAGGACCAGCGTCTCGACGATCTCGAACGCGCAGCCGAGCGCGCGACGCGAACCGGCGCGCTCGCCGGTGGCGGGCGCGCCGTCAGGATCGGTCTCATCGGGGAGGTACGTCATGGGGCCTGGGCTGCGGAGGAGGAAGGCCGCGACAGAATAGCGCACGCGCGGCTCTACACTCGCAAGACTCATGGGCAGCCTCATTCTCGTCCGACACTCGGTCACCGCCGCATCGGCCGCCGGCCGCAACCTGGGCCAGCGCGGCGACCCGCCCCTCGCGCCAGCCGGGGTGACGCTGGCTCGGCGCCTGGGTGGGACGCTGGTACTGGAGCTGACGGAGCTGCCGCACGACGAGCTCCGCATCATCAGCAGCCCGGCCCGGCGCTGCCTCCAGACGGCGGAGGCGATCGCCGCCGCCATGGACCTCCCCATCAGAACCATCGAGACCTCCGACGGCCTGCTGGAGATGGACTACGGCGCCTGGGACGGATTGACCGCGGAGGAGTGCCGCGCGCGAGATCCCGCGCTGCGAGCCGCATGGGAGGCCGACCCATACGAGACGCGCTGCCCGGAGGGAGAGAGCGGCGCCGACGTCGCGCGACGAGCCTCGGCCGTGCTCGACACCATCGACGCGTGGCTCGCCGATGATCGGGCGCGTTGCGCCATTGTCGTTGCGCACAACCACGTCAATCGCGTGCGCCTGTGCATGCTCTTCGGATGGCCCATGCGCGAGTATCGAGATCGGCTGTCCGCCGATCCGGCCGGCTACAGCCTCATCGGGTTCGGTGGCGGACCGCCGGTCATTCGACGCGTGAACGCGGCTCCGGCCTGAGCGCCCGGCGGCCGTATCGGTCCTTCATCCGTATACTCCGTGGCCCACACCAATCGCGAGGCTCCATGTCGATCGAGATGCGCCAGCAGCTCCAGGCGGTGATGCAGGTCAAGGTCACCCCGAAGCAGATTGCGGCGAACTACATCCTCCAGATGAGCTCGGTAGAGCTCCAGGAGGCGATCGCCGAGGAGCTCGAGGAGAACCCGGCGCTCGAGATGCAGGAGCTTTCCGCCTGCCCCATCTGCGGCAGTCCGGTGAGTGGCAACTACTGCACCGAGTGCATGCCGAGCAAGAACCAGGGCGAAGAGGGCGCCTCCGGAGTCAGCACCGATGATCTCCCCGGTGACGGCGCCACGCGCTTGCGCGAGGAGGCCGATGAGTTCGACCCCATCGCGCGCGCGGAGGCGGACTTCACGCTCGAGGATCACCTGACCTGGAACCTGCACGCGCTCCTGCCGACGCGCCTCCATCCGGTGGCCGATCACGTCATCGGCGCACTCGACTCGAACGGCTTCCTGACGGAAACCGATGAGGAGATCGCGGCCGGCACCGGCTTGGAGGTGGCCGATGTCGAGCAGGTCCTTGCCGCCATGCAGGGACTCGAGCCCATCGGCATCGGCTCGCGCTCGATCACCGAGTCGCTGTTGGCGCAGATCGATTACCTCGCCACGGAGGGCGGAGCGGAGATACCGGTCCACGCCGTCGAAGTGGTGAAAGAGCACCTCGCCGACCTCGGTGAGCGTCGCTTCCGCGAGGTGGCCGCTGCGGTGGGTGCCACGCAGCGCGAGGTGGTCGCGGTGTGGGAGTTCGTCAAGGGCAATCTCAACCCGTACCCCACCGCCGCCTTCACGGCCGCGATCAGCGGTGACAGCTCGCGAACGCTCATCCGCCCTGATGTCCTCATTCGCGACATCGACGGCGAGCTGACGGTGGAGGTCGTGGAGTCGCGTCGCTTCAGCCTCCAGGTGGCGCCCATCTACTCGAGCCTCAGCTCGACGCTGCGCAGCGCCGACACGACAGAGGACGAGAAGCAGCACGTGCGCCAGTACGTCGGCCGCGCGAAGTTCTTCATCGACAACATCAATCGCCGCCGCGCCACCATCCAGCGCATCGCGGAGGCGCTGGTGGACCGCCAGCACGACTATCTCCTCCACGGGGTCCAGCATCTCGTGCAGCTCACGCGCGCCGAGGTCGGCGAGCTGATCGGGATGCACGAGTCGACCGTGAGCCGTGCCACCGCCGAGAAGTACGTGATGATCCCATCGGGCGAGGTCGTGCCCTTCAGCCACTTCTTCACCGCCTCGCTGGGCGTGAAGGACCAGATCAAGCGCATGATCGAGGCAGAGGATGTCGGGCACCCGCTCTCCGACCAGGAGATCGCGGATGCCCTGGCGGGGGACGGGATCGCGCTGGCCCGGCGCACGGTCGCGAAGTACCGCGACGAGCTCCAGATCCTTCCGGCACGCCTTCGGCATCGCTGACCCGGCCGGCGGTCACCCGACCGTGCTAGAATCCGCCCGCCTTCGCTGGCGGGACACGTGAGCCGATTCTCCCGCCGGCGATTCGTGTGCATCAACCACCGGTCATGAGCGAGCCAACAATGAGTGGTCGCCGGCCGCATTCGGAGGATCCATGGAGTCCCAGCCCATCCTGTGGGTGATCCCGATCGCCGGCCTCGCCGCGATCGCGTTCGCCATGTACCTCGCCCGGGACGTCCTGCGTGCCGATACCGGCACCGTGGCGATGCAGGACATCGCCGGGACGATCTTCGAGGGCGCGGTGGCCTTCATTCGACGCCAGTACCAGACCATCGGCCTGCTGGCCATCGGCGGGACCGTGATCATCGGCCTGGTGATCACGCTGGTCGAGGGCTCCGATGTCGCCGAGACCGATATCTATGGGCTGGATCTCGGCATCCGGACCGGCCTCGCCTTCCTGGTCGGGGCGGCATGCTCCATGGCGGCGGGCATCATCGGCATGTACATCAGCGTGAAGGCGAACCTGCGCACCGCCGCGGCGGCGCAGCACAGCCTGGTGCGCGCGGTGCAGGTCGCGATGCGCGGTGGCGCCGTGTCCGGCTTCCTGGTGGTCGCCCTCAGCCTCCTCGGCGTATACGGCATCTTCGCCGCCTTCGGTGGATTCACGAAACCCGAGGACGCGCCGTTCCTCATCGTCGGGTTCGGCTTCGGCGCCTCCTTCGTGGCGCTGTTCGCCCAGCTCGGCGGCGGCATCTACACCAAGGCGGCCGACGTCGGCGCGGACCTGGTGGGCAAGGTGGAGGCCGGCATCCCGGAGGACGACCCGCGTAACGCGGCCGTGGTTGCGGATCTCGTCGGCGACAACGTGGGCGACTGCGCCGGCCGTGGTGCCGACCTGTTCGAATCCACCGCCGCCGAGAATATCGGCGCCATGATCCTGGGCGTGGCCGTGTGGCGGATCGCCACCGACCTCGGCTGGCCGAATCCCGAGGCCTGGATCTTCTTCCCGTTGGTCGTGCGCGCCTTCGGGCTGTTGGCGACCATCGTGGCCATGTTCTTCGTCCGCGGCCGCGAGGACGAGAATCCCATGAACATCCTCAACCGCGGCTACTGGGTCACGACCGTCCTGTCGGCCGCGGCGCTGGCATTCGTGACGTGGAACATGATGCAGACCGTCGGCGCCACCGGCGCGAGCGGCGTGCCGTCGTGGATCTGGTTCTTCGGCGCCGGTGTCGTGGGGCTGGCCACGAGCGTCGTCTTCGTCTACATCACCCAGTACTACACCGCCGGCTCGTTCCGGCCGGTGCGCGAGATCGCCGAGGCCAGCAAGACCGGCCCCGCCACGAACATCATCAGCGGCACCGCGGTCGGCTTCGAGACGACCGCCGTCACGGCCATCACCATCAGCATCGCGCTGTTCGCGAGCTATCTGCTGGGCGAGCAGGCCCTCGCCGGAGTGGAGGGCATCGAGGCCGGTATCGGCGGAATCTTCGGCACCGCGGTCGCGACGATGGGCATGCTCATGACCACGGCCTACATCCTGGCCATGGACACGTTCGGACCGATCACCGACAACGCCGGCGGCATCGCCCAGTTCAGCAAGGCCGATGAGAAGGCCAGGGAGATCACCGACCGCCTCGATGCGGTCGGCAACACGACGAAGGCGCTGACCAAGGGCTATGCGATCGCGTCGGCATCGCTGGCCGCCTTCCTCCTGTTCAGCGCGTACATCGATAAGATCAACCTGATCCAGGAGCGCCGTGGCGGACCGCTCATCGAGTCGGTCAACCTGGCCGACGTGAACGTCTTCATCGCCGCTCTCATCGGCGCGATGCTGGTGTACTTCTTCAGCAGCCTCGCCATTCGCGCGGTCGGCACGGCGGCGCAGGCCATCATCGTGGAGGTGCGGCGCCAGTTCCGCGAGATGCCCGGGATCATGGACTACACCCAGCGGCCGGACTACGCGCGCGTGGTCGACATCACCACCCGCGCCGCGCTGCGCCAGATGATCCTGCCCGGCGTCGTTGCGGTCGCCACGCCCATCGTGGTGGGCCTGCTCCTTCGCCAGGAGGCGGTCGCCGGCCTGCTCATTGTCGGCACCATCTCCGGCGTCCTGCTCGCCACCGTGCTCAACAACGGCGGCGGAGCGTGGGATAACGCGAAGAAGTACATCGAAGCTGGCAACCTGAAGGATGCCGACGGCAACGTGCTCGGCAAGGGCTCTGACGCGCACGCCGCGGCCGTGGTCGGCGACACCGTGGGCGATCCGTTCAAGGACACCGCCGGGCCGTCGCTCCACGTCCTCGTGAAGCTGCTGGCCACCATCAGCCTGGTCCTCGCGCCGCTCTTCATCCGGTAACACGTGGACGTCGTCATCCAGGCTGCCATCGTGGGCCTGCTCCAGGGCCTGACCGAGTTCATCCCCATCAGCTCATCGGCGCACCTGGAGCTGGCGCCATGGATTGCCGGATGGCAGACCGATGGGCTCATCGGCTCCCTCGCCTTCGACGTCTTCCTGCACCTGGGCACGCTCGTGGCGCTGCTCATCTACTTCGCCGCGGACTGGGTGCGCTATGTCCGCGCCGGGGTCGCGAGCCTGCGGGAGCGCCGCGTCGGCGACGATCCCGACCGGCGCATCGCCTGGCTACTGGTCCTGGCCACGATCCCGGCAGCGATCATCGGCTTCGCGCTGGAAGGCGTCATCGAGGAGGCTTTCCACGGAGAGAACGACGCCGCGCGGCTGGCGATCGCCGGTTTCCTGGTGCTCGGCGCCGTGGCACTGTGGCTGGCCGATCGGCTCGGCCAGCGTGACGGTGACCTGACCGATCTGACCACGAGCACCGCGCTCACCATCGGCTTCTCCCAGGCGCTGGCGCTGCTGCCGGGCATCAGCCGCTCGGGTGCCACCATCACGGCCGGGCTGGCGCTGGGTCTGAACCGGGAGTCGGCCGCGCGCTTCAGCTTCCTGCTGGCGACACCGATCACCCTGGGCGCCGGCCTGTACGGCTCGCGCAGGCTCCTGACCGAGACGCACACCGGCACCGAATGGCTGGCCATCGCCGTCGGCTTCACGGTCGCGGCGCTGGCGGGCCTGGCGGCCATCGGCTTCCTGCTGGCATGGCTGCGCCGGCGCTCGGTCGCGATCTTCAGCCTGTACCGCATCGGCTTCGCGGCGGTCATCGTGCTGCTGGTCGTCATCGGCCGCTGACTTTGACTTCCGCGGGTGCCGGACCTACAATCTGGGAGCCGCCGGTGCACCCGGCCCACGCCTGGCCCACAGGGTACGGCCAGCTTCAGGAGACGCCGCCACAGACCGGCGGGGCCTGGAGCGTTTTTTGTTATTGAACCCCGCGACACCACGAGCCTCCCACGAGGGGCACCGCACGAGGATGGAGGGGGCGCACAGACGATGAACACCAAGCCTGTCTATCTCACCGCCGAGGGCCTCGAGAAGCTCACCGCAGAGCTGCACGAGCTCATCACCGTTGACCGCCCGCGCATCGCCGCTCGCATCCACGAGGCCAAGCTGGACGGCGACCTGAGCGAGAACGCCGAGTACGAGGACGCCAAGCAGGAGCAGTCGTTCCTGGAGGGCCGCATCGCCACGCTCGAGCTCCAGTTGCGCAACGCGGCGGTCATCGAGAAGGGCAACGGGGACAGCGTCGGCATCGGCTCAAAGGTGGTGATCAAGGGCGGCGACGGCGAGGAGACCCTCACCATCGTGGGATCGGCCGAGGCTGCTCCGCGCGATGGGCGCATCAGCAACGAATCGCCGGTCGGAGCCGCGCTGATGGGCCGCAAGAAGGGCGACAGCTTCACGGTCCAGGCGCCGTCCGGGCCGATCGAGTACACGCTCGTCCGCATCGCCTAGGAGCCGGCCATGTTCTGGGCTGACGAGCTCGCCGCGTCGGCCACGGGCCGCCAGGTCGTCAACGACTCCAAGACCCCCTCGGGCACGGTCCATGTCGGCAGCCTTCGTGGACCTGTGGTGGTCGACACCATCGCCCGTGCACTGCGCCATGCTGGCGTGACCGTGGAGCTGCGCTACGGAGTCGACGACCTCGATCCGATGGATGCCCAGGCGCTCCTGACCCCGGATGCCATCGAGCGCTTCATGGGCGTTCCCCTCTCCGCAGTGCCGGACCCGGAAGGTGACTGCCATTGGTCGTACGCGCGACACTTCGCCGGCGTCTTCATCGACACGTTCGACGGGCTGGGCATCCGCCCGGACACGTATTACTGGATGAGCGAGGTCTATGCCTCCGGCGTCATGGACCGATACATCCGCACCGCGCTCGACGCGGCGGCCACCATCCGCGAGATCTATCGGCGCGTCGCGAAGGTCAACCACCCCGACGACTGGCACCCGCTGTCGGTCATCTGCGAGTCCTGCGGCCGGATCGGAACGACCATCGTCACCGGCTGGGACGGGGAACGCGTGCGCTATGAATGCCGCGCCGGCCTGGTGACGTGGGCCACCGGGTGCGGCCATTCCGGCGAGACGTCGCCCTTCGGCGGTCGAGCCAAGATGCCGTACAACGTGGACTGGGCCGCGAAGTGGGACCTCTTCGGCGTCACCATCGAGCCCGCTGGAAAGGACCTCTCGACGGCGGGTGGCTCGCGCGACCGGGCGGACGCCATCGCGCGCGAGGTTTTCGGCAATGAGCCTCCCTTGAACGTGCCGTACGAGTTCCTCAACATCGGCGGCAAGAAGATGTCCACCTCTAAGGGGTTGGGCGCGTCGGCACAGAAGATTGCCGATGTGATTCCTCCGGAGCAGTTGCGCACGCTTTTCCTGCGCCCGAAGCCGAACACCGCCATCGAGTTCGACCCCGACGGGACCGATGCCATCCCGCGCCTGTTCGACGAGTCGGACCGCCTGGCGGCGGCGACGGACGGACGCCAGGTTCGCGGCGAGCTGCCGGCCGACCATGAGCGCGTCTTCACCTACAGCCTCGTCGAGCCCGATGCGGACGTCGCCGCCGAGGCGGCCACCTATCGCCCGGCGTTCAGCCACCTGGCGCTGCTGGAGCAGATCCCGGGCGTGGATCTCGTCGAGCGCGTCAGCGCCGAGAAAGGTGCGCCGTTGACCGATCGCGAACGCGCCATCGTCGATGAGCGTCGCGCGGCCGCTCGCGCCTGGCTGGAGGCTTATGCCCCGGAGCGCGCGCGCCTGGCCGTCCAGCGCGACGCCTTGCCGGCCGCCGCCGCGGAGGCCGATGACGACCAGCGCACCTACCTTGCTGCCCTGGCGCCCGCGCTCGAGGCGGTCGCCTGGAACGGCGAGGCGTTGCAGGCCGCCATTTTCGCCAAGGCGACGGAGCGTGATCTGCCCGCGGGGCGCGCCTTCGCGGCGCTCTACCTTGCCTTCCTGGGTCGCACCTCCGGGCCACGCGCCGGCTGGCTTCTGGCAGCCCTCGACCGCGGGTTCGTGCTTGGGCGACTGCGCGAGGCCGGCACATGAGAGCCTTCCCGCACGTGCCTCCCTTGATGCCCGGCGTCGCATGAGCGTCGGACTCCAGCGCCTCCGCGACGAGCCTGATCTGCTGAGACGCGCTGCCGCCGACAAGGGCGAGGATCCGACGGCCGTCGACACCGCCCTCGCGCTCGCCGAGCGCCGCCGGGCGCTCACCGCCGAGGGCGACGCACTCAAGGCGGAGCGCAATGTCAGCTCGAAGCGCATCGGTGAAGCCCTTCGAGGTGGTGCCGATCCGAAGGGACCAGAGGTCGCGGAGCTCAAGGCCGCCTCGAGCGACGTGGCCGACCGCATCACGGCCATTGACGCGGAGCTCGCGACCGTCCAGGCCCAGCTCGATGACGCCATGCTGCGCATCCCGAATCCCGCCGACGCAGAGGTCCCGGTCGGTGGCGAGGAGGCGAACGTCACGCTCCGCACCTGGGGCGAGCCCCTGCCGCGGGATGACCGCCGGCCGCACTGGGAGATCGGCGAGCAGCTCGGCCTGATCGACAACGTCCGCGGCGCGAAGATCACCGGCTCCGGCTGGCCGGTCTATCTCGGTGACGGCTCGACCCTCCAGCGAGCGCTCATCAATTGGTTCCTCGACGTCCATACGCGCGAAAACGGCATGACCGAGGTCTGGCCGCCGGTCCTGGTCAATGCCGATTCGGCCCGCGGCACCGGACAGATCCCGGACAAGGAGGACCAGATGTACGTCGCCACGCGCGACGACCTCTACCTCATCCCGACCGCCGAGGTTCCCGTCACCAACCTCCACCGCGACGAGATCTTCGGGGCCGATGCGCTCCCGCGCCGCTACGCCGCCTATTCCGCCTCCTTCCGCCGCGAGGCCGGCGCCGCCGGGCGCGACACGCGCGGGATCCTGCGCGTCCACCAGTTCGACAAGGTCGAGATGGTCAGCTTCGTCCGACCCGGCGAGTCGGAGGCAGAGCTCGAGCGGCTGACCGGCCACGCCGAGACCCTCCTCCAGCGGCTGGGCCTCGCCTATCGCGTCCTGCTCATGGCCACCCGTGAGATGGGCTTCGTGCAGGCTCGCAAGTACGACCTGGAGGTCTGGGCCCCCGGCGTCGAGCGCTGGCTCGAGGTGAGCAGCGTCTCAAACTTCCGTGACTACCAGGCGCGCCGCATGGCGATTCGCCACCGCGCCGAAGCCGGCGCGAAGCCGGAGCTGGTCCACACCCTCAACGGCTCCGGCCTGGCCCTGCCTCGTACCGTGGCCGCCCTCCTCGAGACGTATCAGCAGCCCGACGGCAGCGTTGTCATCCCCGATGTGCTGCGACCCTACTTCGGCGGCCGCGAGCGCATCGGCCCTCGGTAGGTGACCTCGACCTAATGTGAGCCGTGGATCACGGCGTGGCCCCGGCCGCGGGCGATGAGCCAGCGATTGACCGGGAACGCCACGAGCCACGCGATGGTCAGCGCCACCGCCAGGCTACCCCAGAAGAGCGGGCTGGCCAGGTGGGCGTCCATCGC
>JACDBS010000038.1 GCA_013694795.1 Chloroflexota bacterium
GTCGCTAACGTGGCGAGCCGCCACCAGCAGCGCGTCGAGGTCCACCCCGTGCGAGAGCCCCTCTCGATCCAGCAGATACACGAGATCCTCGGTTGCCAGGTTGCCGGCCGCGCCCGGCGCGTAGGGACAGCCGCCGGTGCCGCCGGTCGAGGCGTCGAAGGTGCGGATGCCGAGATCGAGCGCGGCCGTGACGTTGGCGAGGGCCGTTCCGCGCGTGTCATGGAAGTGCATCGCCAGCCGGCCAGCGTCGATGTCCGCCTTCAGGAGCGCTCCCACCACGCGACGCACGTCCGCCGGCCCGGCCACGCCGATGGTGTCACCGATGCTGAGCTCGTCGACGCCCAGGTCGAGCAACTGGAGCGCGACGCCAACGACCGCGGCCTCGCCCACCGGGCCCTGGTACGGGCAGCCGAAGGCAGTGCTGACGTATCCACGGCTCCACCAGCCTCGCTCGCGAGCGGCGGCAATCACCGGCCGAAAGGCGTCGATCGACTCCGCGATGGTCATGTTGATGTTGTGCTTCGTGAACGGCTCGGAGGCGGCGGTGAAGACGCAGACGGCATTGGCGTCGGCGGCCATCGCCCGGCCGAGACCCCGCTCGTTGGGCACGAGCACCGGGTAGCGGACGCCGGGACGCCGATCCAGGCGTGCCATGAGCTCATCGGCATCCGCCAGCTGCGGAATGGCTCGAGGCGAAACAAAGCTGGTGGCCTCGATCTCGCGCAGGCCGGCATCGGCGAGCAGCTCGATGAAGCGCAGCTTCGCATCGGTCCCGATCGGACGTTTTTCGTTCTGGAGCCCGTCGCGCGGACCCACCTCGTAGATGCGCACGTCGCGGTCGGTCACGACGCGGTCACCTCGGCCAGCACGTCGCCGCGCTGGACCTGCTGGCCCTCCGTTGCGGCAAGGTGGACGAGCGTGCCATCGGTTGGCGCCACAACCGCGTGCTCCATCTTCATGGCCTCGATGACGATCACAGCCTGGTGCGCCTTGACCGATGCGCCTTCGGCAACGCGCACCGCGATGATGCGGCCCGGCATCGGCGCGACCAGGACCGATGCGCCCTCGCCGCTCGCCGACGCGGCGTGTCGGAGCGCCTCCTCCACGGTGGGGGGCGAAGCCAGCTCGAATTCGAGCGACTGTCCGTCAACATCGACGTGAATCGTATCGTCTCCGTCGGTAGCCGCCGGACCTCCCGCGGTCGTGAAGTCGAGCCGGACCGATCGCTCCTGATCACCGTGGCGCAGGCGGCGAACCGGCGCGGCGTTGAGGCGCCAGCCATCGGACCATGGATCCCTCGCTGCGGGCTGGGTCATCGCGGCGGCGGCCTGCCAGTGCCGCTCTTCGATCTTCGGTGGCCCGGGCACCTTCAGACCGGCGATCGTATCGGTGCGCATTTCGCCGTCGCGCATGGCCGGCTGATCGAGGAGCCAACGCAGGAAGCGCAGGTTCGTCCGGACGCCGAGGATGGTGGTCTCCGCCAGCGCCGCCCGTAAGCGCTCGAGCGCGTCGTGGCGTGTGGTTCCATGGGCGATGAGCTTGGCGATCATCGGGTCATATCGGTCGCTCACCTCGTCGCCCTGCTGAACGCCGGCATCGATCCGAATGCCCTGGGGCCAGCCGATCAATGCGAGACGGCCGGTGGCGGGCAGGAACCCGGCCTCCGGATCTTCGGCGTACAGCCGGGCCTCGATGGCGTTGCCGCGGATGCGCGGCGCCTCGTGCAGGCCGAGCTGGGCCAGCGTTGCCCCGCCGGCGATGCGCAGTTGATCGGCCACCAGGTCGCGCGCGGTGACCTCTTCAGTGACGGGGTGCTCGACCTGGAGCCTGGTGTTCATCTCGAGGAAGAAGAACTCGCCCGCATCGGTCAGCAGCATCTCGACCGTACCCGCACTGGCGTAGCCGACGGCATGCGCCACCTGCAGCGCCGCGCTGCCCATGCGCGCGCGAAGCTCCGGCGACACCGACGGCGCAGGCGCCTCTTCGACGATCTTCTGGTTCCGCCGCTGCGCGCTGCAGTCCCGCTCCCCCAGGTGGACCCCGTTGCCGTGTCGGTCGAACAGGACCTGGATCTCGACATGGCGCGATCCTTCCAGGTAGCGCTCAAAGATGAGCCGATCGTCACCGAAGGACCGATGCGCCTCGCGGCGCGAGGCGACCAGCGCCTCGGGCAGCTCGCCGGGGGAGTGCACGACGCGCATCCCCTTGCCACCGCCGCCGGCGCTCGGCTTGACGAGGAGCGGATAGCCGACCCGGGCGGCCGCATCGATCAGCGTCGCATCGTCCGGCGCGTCGCCGTCGTAGCCGGGCACGGTGGGGACGCCATGCTCTGCTGCCTGGTGTCGTGCGGCCGCCTTGTCGCCCATGGCCGCGATGGCGTCGGGCGGCGGCCCGACCCAGGTGACCCCGGCAGCCACCACCGCCCGTGCGAAGGCCGGGTTCTCGGACAGGAATCCGTAGCCAGGGTGGATGGCATCGGCGCCGGAGCGGCGCGCGATCTCGACGAGTGCCTCCGCATCCAGGTAGGAGCCGATCTCGTGGCTCTCGTCGGCGTCCTCTGGAGCGCGCTCGTCGGCCGCATGCACGCCGATGACGCGGATGCCCATGCCGCGCGCGCTCCGCGCGATGCGGGCGGCAATCTCGCCGCGGTTGGCGACCAGCAGCGCCTCGATGGTCGCCACGCCTTGGGCGCCCGAATCGGTCACGCTGGAGAGCGACGAACGCGACACGCGAACGCGCGATCCGACGCGCGTTGCCGGAAGGCGGCCATCCGCAATCCAACGCTGCACGGTTCGGACGGTCACGCGCAGCTCACCGGCAACCTCGCGCGGGGTCAGGTCCTCATCCACGTCGCGATTGTCGCAGACAGACGAGTTGGCCCCGCATGGCGCTCGAACGTGACCCATGTGCGAGCGTCTGCGTCACGCGGCCATGGCCGGTGGCGAGTGTGGCCGCTGGCCTGAACAGACCTCGCCGGAATGGCGCGTCCGGTCACGAATGGCCGATCCAGCGGTCACGCAGGGGTTCAATCGTTCCAGCGTGCGGGGCGCTTCTCGAGGAATGCGGTCAGGCCCTCCTGCCCTTCGGCCGAGGTGCGCTGCTGGGCGATGTGCCGCACGGTGTGGCGCTTCGCCTCCACGCCGTCGAGGGTGCGCAGCTCGCGCACCAGGGCCTTTGCCGCGCGGGCCGCCGTCGGACCGGCCGAGCGCAGCTCGGTGAGCAGCTCCGCCAACCGCGCGTCGAGGGTGCCGACATCCGCGAGCACCTCGTGGACGAGTCCGATCCGCAGTGCGCGCTGGGCATCGAAACGTTGGCCGCTGGCAAAGAGGGAACGGGCATGCGACTCGCCGATCTTGGGCAGGACGAATGTGCTGATGACGGCTGGGATGATGCCGAGCTTCGTCTCGCTGAAGCCGAACGTCGTGTCGGCCGTCGCGATGACGATGTCGGAAACGGCGCACAGGCCCATTCCACCGCCGAGTGCCGCGCCCGTGACCCGCGCAATGACCGGCACGGCGCAGGCGTCGATGGCGCTGAACATGGCCTGCATGGCAGCGGCGTCGCGCTCGTTGTCCGCGACCGACAGGCCGACCGACGAGCGCATCCACGTCACGTCGGCCCCGGCGCAGAAGACGGTTCCCTCGCCGGCCAGCACCACCCCGCGCAGCGCGTGGGCCGGCTCGGAGGCGAAGCCCTCGAAGACCGAGCGCAGTGCGCCGATCAGCTCGGCGTTGAACGCGTTGCGCACGTCGGGGCGGTCGAGGGTGACGCGCGCAAAGGGTCCGTCCCGCGTGACGCGCAGAGAGTTCATCGGCCGCGACCCCGACGGTGGAATGGCTCGGCCACCGCACGGACCTGGGTCAGCAGCGGCTCCTCCAGCCAGACGACGTCAGTGCCATCGGGGACGTCCACGGTGGCCGACGCGCCAGGCCGGCCGACCAGGCCGACCATCAGGCGCGGCCGGTTGTCGTCGTCGGAGGTCTCCACGAGATAGGCCGCCTCGACTGTCGTCGGGCGGAGCGCATCGGTCAGCCTGCCTTCAAGCTCTCGCGTGTCGCTGCCCGGAAGGCGGACGCGGATCGACGAGCGGGTGGTGGGTTCGAACAGCGCCGTATCGGTGCCGGGAAGGCGTCCGTCTGCGAGCGCAGCGAGCTCATCGGCGTCAAAGCGGTAGGGAACCGGGCCGGCCGGGTCCATGATCGCCGGCAGGCCGGCAGCCGCCAGGTTGGCGATCGCGATCCGCGCCGGCAGCGGGAGGTTCCCCGTGTTGGCCGGCGCCCAGGCGGCCAGCGCGCCGAATGAGCCGAAGACGACGCTCACCGGCGCGCCCTCAGCCTCTCGGGCGAGCATGACGCTGATCTCCACCTGCGCGTCGTCGTTCACGGCCGACGCCAGCGCCTCCTTGGCTTCGTCCCCGTGCTCGGGCGGGACCGGGAGCAGGAGGGTCCCGCTCATGAGCGTGCGGTAGAAGGCGTCGAGCGGGCCGCGCTCGCCGCGCTCCTCGGCGCCGCGCGCCGCCAGCATCGCGTCGAACAGGTTTGCGGCGCTCTCCTCGAGCGAGCCGGACGGACTGCCGCGGTCGTGCGAGCCCGGAGCGGGCCGGTCGGTTTGAGGATTCATGCTGGTAGCATCGTCCCATGATCCGGGGCATCGATCATGTGGTCATCGCGTGTGCCGACCCGGACGCTGCGGCGTCCCAGTTGGAGACGGCGCTGGGATTGACGGCGACCGGCGGCGGACGCCACGAGGGCAGTGGCACATTCAACCGGATTGCCTGGCTTGCCGATGGCAGCTATCTCGAGCTCATCGGCGTCTCCGACCCTGAAGCGGCTCTGCGCCAGCCGGTCGGCGCCGCCGTGGTCCGCGCGCTCGAGGCGCATGGTGGCGGGGTGGCGACCTACGCCCTGCGCGACGACGCTCTCGAAGTTACCGCCTCCGCGCTGGCCGCGATCGGTTCGTTTGGAGCGGCCAGCCATGGCAGCCGCCAGCGCGACGACGGCGAGCTCGTCGAATGGTGGACCAGCTTCCCAACCACCGATCTCGGTGTGGACGCGACGCCATTTCTCATACAGCACGCGCTGGCCGGCACGGAGTGGAGCCACGCGGCGCTCGCCGAACGGGCGAACTTTCGTCACCCGATCGGCTCGCCGGTGAGCCTGGTTCGGCTGGACATCGCCTGCGGCGACCCGCCGTCGACGGCGGCCACCATCCACGAGCACCTGGGCCTGGACTTCTGGGCCGTCGCCGATCTCGCGGTTAGCGATGTGGGGCCTCACGTCATCCGCCTTGTCCCTCGGCGCGAGATGGCGGTGCCTGCCGTGATCACGCTGGCGGCGCAGATCGATGCGCCACGAACGGCCGAGCTGCTCGGACTGCGCTTCGACGTGGAACGCGCTGAGCTGCCGCTGCCGACCGCACGGGTCGATTAGCGCGGCGCGCTGATCGCGCGCAGCCCCACCCGGTCCAGCTCCGCCTGCGCAAGGAGCTCGTGGCGACCGGCCAGCCAGTCGCCGAACGGGTCAGGAGTGAACTCGAGGAGCTCGTCATATTCGAGCCGATGGATCGCTCGCGAGGCGAGCAACGCCTCGAGCGCGGAGTCGGCAATCGGCTCTCGGCGCGCCCTGCGCGAGCCACGGATGGCGCGGACGGCGGCATTCAGGCGGCGCCACTTCGCGATGCGCCAGGGCAGGTACCGATTCAGCCATGGGACGAGGGCCGCGGCGATGAGCAGCAGCCCCAGCAGCGCGGAGATGACCAGCAGCAGCCGCTCGAGATCGGTCCCGAAGGCGATGAAGGGGGCGCCCGCGCCGGCCAGCGCACCACGCACGCCGGTCGCCACACCCTCGCCGATGAGCGGGATCCCCTCCAGCGCCGATCCGATGCTTTCGCCCGCGCTCGTGATGCCGGCACCGCCCTCACGCACGAAGCGACCGGCTCCGGCGAGGTTGGCCAAGAAGCCATAGAGCCGGATCCCGAGCGTGATCCAGATCGTCAGCCACAGCAGTGTGATGACGTCGGCGGCAATCTCGCGCGCCCGCGAACCGGGGCGCTCACTCCAGATGTGCATGGCAACCTCACATGCGGTACAGGCTGAATCCGGGCTCGGGGATCGGCGCGTTGAGGGCGGCGCTGATGCCCAATGCCAGCACGCGCCGCGTGTCGAGTGGATCGATCACGCCGTCGTCCCACAGCCGGGCGGTGGAGTGGTAGGGCGAGCCCTCGCGCTCGTACTTGTCGAGGATTGGAGCCTCGAAGGTGTCTCGATCCGCATCGGTCTCGAAGCCTCCGCGGACGGTCGAAAGGACCCGGGCTGCCTGGGCCCCACCCATAACGCTGATCCGCGCGTTTGGCCACATCCAGAGCTGTCGTGGCCCGTACGCGCGACCGGCCATGCCGTAATTTCCGGCACCGAATGAGCCGCCGATGACGACCGTGAACTTCGGCACGTTCGTCGTGCTGACCGCCGTGACCAGCTTGGCGCCGTCGCGGGCGATGCCGCCCGCCTCGTACTCGCGACCGACCATGAAGCCGGTGATGTTCTGGAGGAAGACGAGCGGGATGCGCCGTTGGCTGGCCAGCTCGATGAAATGCGCGCCCTTGAGCGCCGATTCGCTGAACAGGATCCCGTTGTTGGCGATGAGCCCGACGGGGTAGCCGTGCAGGCGCGCGAAGCCGGTGACGAGCGTGGCGCCGTAGCGCTCCTTGAACTCGTGAAAGGCGCTGCCATCCACCAGCCGGGCGATCACCTCGCGCACGTCGTAGGACTGGCGCGCATCGGCCGGAATGACGCCGTACACATCCCCAGGATTGATCGATGGCTCGCGCGGCTCGCCGACCTCCCATGGCGGGTCCGGCTTGCGCCATGCAAGGTTGCGGACGATCTGGCGGCCGATGGCGAGCGCGTGCTCATCGTCCAGCGCGTAATGGTCGGCAACCCCCGACTGCGTCGTGTGCACCTCGGCGCCGCCGAGCTCCTCGGCCGTCACGACCTCGCCGGTGGCCGCCTTCACCAGTGGCGGGCCCCCCAGGAAGATGGTGCCAGTGCCCTTGACGATCACCGTCTCGTCGCTCATGGCGGGGACGTACGCGCCGCCGGCGGTGCAGGAGCCCATGACCAGCGCGACCTGCGGGATGCGTCGCGCGCTGAGCTGGGCCTGGTTGTAGAAAATGCGGCCGAAATGCTCGCGATCGGGAAAGACCTCGTCCTGGAGGGGCAGGAAGGCGCCACCTGAGTCCACCAGGTAGAGGCACGGCAGCCGGTTCTCGAGCGCGATCTCCTGCGCGCGGAGGTGTTTCTTCACCGTCATCGGGTAGTAGGTGCCGCCCTTGACCGTCGCGTCGTTGGCGACGACGGCGCATTCGACGCCCTCCACGCGGCCGATGCCGGTCACGACCCCGGCACCGGGCGCGTCGCCGTCGTACATGCCGTTCGCGGCGTGGGCGTTCAGCTCGAGGAAGGAGCTGCCCGGATCGATGAGCCGATCGATTCGCTCGCGCACCGGCAGCTTGCCGCGCTCGCGGTGGCGCTGGATGGACTGATCGTCGCCCCCGGCACCTCTGTCGGTCAGCGTTGCGGTCCTGGCGCGAAGGTCGTCGACCAGGGCATGCATCGCGTCGGCGTTGGCGCGGGCGGCGTCGGAGGTCGGATCCAGTGTGCTGCGCAGGACGGCCACGGTCCGATTATGGCGGGGTCGTGGCGACGGGTGAACGGCCTCAGGCGAGGGTGACGAGCGGAACGATCTGGGCGACGTGGATGGCGTTGACGATGACCACGCTGACGACGTGCTCGAAGGGAGGCTCGCCGTTGTGGAGGATGTACGCGTCGGTCAGCGGCAGGAAGGCGTCGCGGCGAAGGAGATGCGGGCCGACCTCGCCGCCGGGCTGCAGATGAATGTTGCCGGTCACGCTGAACGGGCCGGCGATGAGGGCGGCGCGGCGCAGGCGCCGATGGAGGCGTAGCTGGCGGCTGGCGCGCCACTCGGGCGGCATGGCCAGGACCACCTGCGCGGTCGGCAGGCTATGCCACTCGCCGGTTTCCCCGCCGAGCTGCCCAAGCGTGGCCGGAATGCCGGTCTCGTCCATGGGGCCGGGACTTGGGCGCCACAGGCGCAGCTCGTCGACCGTGGAGAGCAGATCCGTGACCCGCTGGCCGTTAGACGCGATCCAGCCGACGACGCGCGAGTCGGCGGTGTAGATCTCGATGGGCGCGAGCTCGGGTGCCAGGGCCATGGCCGCGCTTCCATGCGTGGCCGACGGACCGGGTCCGCGGCGCCAGTTCCAGAACGTCACGTTTTCTCCTGCTCGGGTTGGGTCCGCGCGTGGCACGTGCGCGGCGGTACGGCAACCGTACGCGCAGGATCCAGCGCGACCAACGGGCCGAAAGTCCTACAGGGGCGGTGCGTGCGGGCACCTTGCCGGTGTCCACAGGTGGGCCGGTCATATTGGCCAAGTGGATGCGTTTGCCGCGAGGAGGGCCACGGGGGATACTCGCGAGGCCTTGACCGAACATGCCGCCTCCCTGGTTGGCCCGGCGCCGGCGGGGATGCCCGACCCGCATCTGGCCCCGCCGCAACTGGCCCGCAGCGGCGACCCATTCGCCGCGCTGCGCATCGTCCATTTCGTGTCGCGCCTGCGACGCAACCAAACGCTCCAACTGCGCGACGCGGTCACCGCACTCAACGCCGAGTTCCTCGACTGGTACTTCAGCGAGAAGGTCGTCCTGGCCGAGCTGGTGCAGCTCCAGGCGAACTGGGGCATCAGCTTCCACGGTGACGATCGAATCGTGCTCGACCGCAACGAGCGCGGGCACACCCTGCTCATCACCGATTCCACCAAGATGAGCACGTTCCTGGTAAACGAAGCGCGACGCCTGGCGGACGCATGCAACGAGGAGCTGCGCCGATTCACGCTGGGCGACGGGGTCTCGCCCGACAATTAGGCCGCGGCGCGCGCATCCGGCTCGAAAGGGAAGCGTGCGTCAGACCCGGTCGGAGTCCCCCGCCTGTCCGAGCTGCGCCCCGACCGGCTCACGGTGCGTCGGCCGCACGTCGCCGTCCGCCACCGGAAGTGGCACGCGCCGAGACCTGGGCCGGAACGGGCTCGTCTCCGGCACCACCGGTCCATCGGTCTCCTCAAGGGAGCCACCGCGGTAGGCTTCCCAGACCGCCATGACCGTGTCCCGGTGCGGCTTGATGCGGCAGTGCTCGTCGCGGTTGCCCATCTCGTCGCAGTAGCCCAGCGGCACGCACTTCGGCACCAGGAAGCTGCCGAAGAAGGGACTCACCCGGAAGACCTCGTGCCGGATCTGCTTGAAGAGCTGGCGGATCTCCCACTGGGCCATGGTGCACAGGCGCAGGCCGCTCATGTGGATCAGCTGGCGCAGGTTGACCGTCATGATCAGGTTCGTCTGCATGGCGTTCGGGAAGATGAAGCGGGCGTCTTCGGCCGGCACCTCTGCCTGGAGGAGTTGGCCATACAGGTCGAGGTTGTCGTCAACCGCGCGCTGGAAGCGGCCCGCCAGGTCGTCGGGCAGGTCGCCATTGGCGATCGAGTCGGGGACGGTGTAGTTGTCGCGCTTCTTGAAGCTGACGTAGCGTTGCGACTGCTGGTCGAAGGCCGTGCCCGCCCGATGCCGAACGAGCTGGTGCGAGAGCGTGCGTGTCACGCCGCTGATGGCGAAGGTGAAGTTCACGTGCTCAATGGTCGAGCCGTGCCCCGACTCCATCACCTTGCGCACCAGGCTCTGCTGCTTCTCGTCTGCCGTCTCGCGGCTGACCGCCCTGTCCCAGATCTTGTCGGGGACCTGCTCGGAATAGCACGTGCGGCAGGCCGTGTAGATGATGGGCAGGTAGTACTCCTCGACGATCTCCTTGGTCGGAAAGATGAGCTTCGCGGAGAGGGCGGGAGCGTTGGACGGCATGGCGGTCCGAGTCTAGCAGCGGACGGCGGCCCGCTGCAGCCCTTATCCACAACATGTAGCGGTGTGGATAAGTCAGTGGCCGCTATCTTGTGGTGTTTCGTCGGTGACCGAATCGTTGGGGGCATGCCGGTCCTCGAGCCGCGCGAGGCCATGAAGCCGATCCAGGGCAATCCGATCGCCGCCCGTGCTGCGGGCGCTGTCGAGGGCTTCGGCGACGCGCGCCAGCAGCCCGTCGAGGTCGAGATCCTCGCCGGAGCGCATGGTTGCTACACCGATGCTCACCGTGACCGAAACCGACACGTCGCCGATGGCGATCGGACGCTGCGCCAGCCGATGGCGCAGCGCGTCGGCGAAGATCGCGGCCCCCGCCTCGTCGGTGTGTGGGAGCGCGGCGATGAATCCGTCGCTCCCGGCACGACCGAGCGCATCCGCCTCGCGGACGCGCAGCCGTATCCGCAGCGCGACCTCACGCAGCACGGTGTCGCCGCCGGTGATGCCATACGTGTTGTTGATATCGCCGAAGCCGTCGATATCGAGGAGCACGACCGCGAGCGGGTGCCGGTAGCGGCGCGCCTGCGCGACCTCCAGTCGCACCCGCTCGATGATCGCGCCGCGGCTGGCGACCCCCGTGAGCGGATCGACGGTGGCTGACCGTTCCAGCTCGCTGCGCTGGAGGTCGATGGTGCGCCGCGCCCCCAGCAGCTCCTCGATGGTCGTGCGCAGCTCGTTGCCAAGGCGTTCCGCCTCCGGCGTGGCCCCTGGGTCCCGAATCACGGCGGTCACCCCGGCCCCGGCGCGATGCAATCCGATCTCGAGGCCGCCGACCGCCCGGCTCGACACCACCGTGCCATCATGCAACGGAAGCTCGGCCATCGAGACGGCCAGCAGGTCCTCGAGGCGCGTGCCGGTGGAGGCCGTGTCCAGCCCCAGCAGGCCCGCCGCCGCGGCGTTCCAGGCACGGAGCTGGAGGCGCCCGTCGAAGCGCAGCACGGCGTCGGAGAGCTTCGCCGCCAGGTCCGGGAGCCGCGCCTCGTCGTCGCCCGGCGCTTCCTCGGCCGGCTCGAGCGCCTCCCGCAGCCCGAACAGCTGGCTGCCGACCAGCGCAGCGACACCGATCACGGACTCCAGAGATCCGCCGCGATCGGCCAGCAGGCCGGCGGCTCCGACCACCATCAACACGCTCGTGGCAGACCCGCGCGCCATAGCTGCCGCCACCGTCGCCAGCACCGCCGAACCGATGAGGATCGGCTGCGGTGCCAGCAGACCGGCGGTCGCCGGCAGGATCTCCACCACGGCGGCCGCTTCCGCGCTGATGAGCGCGAGCACGGCGACCGCTATCGCAGGCAGGCGTCCCTCCAATGGCGCCATGCGCCTCGCCACAGCAGACCCGAGCGAAAAGGCGGCGGCCGCGAGGAGCGGAACCGCCAGGGATGAAGAGCCGGCCATGACGGCAATGCCGCCGCCGGCGAGCGCGCCCGAGGCGCCCGCGCTCATGAGGGATGAGATCGTTGCGCGGCGCAGCCCGTTCACAAGCCACGCGAGGGACGCCGCTGCGGCCGCCACGATCAGCGACGCGCCAAGCGCGGTGGGCAGCCACGTCAGCGGGGACGTGCCGAGCGCGACGATGAGCACCAACGGCAGCGCCGCGGCGAGCAGCATGGCGATGGCCCGCAGGGCCGGGAGCGCGCCGGATCGGTCCATGCGCCGGAGTCTGGTCCGTCGGCCCGGCGCCCATCAATGGTACGAACGGAAGGGAGCCCTCTCGGCATCCCTATACTCGATCGCCGTGACCGATCGTCCGCGCGCTGTCATGTCGCGCACCGCCTTCCTCGCGGCCACCGACGAGCTCGTCGCAACCGGCGACGGCCTGCTGGCGCAGCCGGCGTGGGACCGGTTTCGCGAGTGGCTGCTCGCGTCCGACCGACTGCTGGAGCAGGTGTGGGGCCGTATGGACCGCTACCACCTCGCGTGGCTCAACGTCGGACGCGGCAGCGCGCCACCCGGCTCGCTGCTGGATCCCGCGGAGACGCGCCGCTTCATTACCGAGGTGGCCAGCGCAAAGCTGGCCGTCCTGCGTACGATGAGGGCCTCCGTCGAGCGCCAGGGCTGGACCCTGCTCTCCGACGACTGAGACCCATCGACGAAATGGAGGAGGACCGATGAGCTACCCGATCGCGCCGGGCGGCCTGGCGGCCGTCCTCGCCCATCCCGATGACGAGAGCTTCGGCTGCGCGGGCGCCCTTGCCCTTGCCCACGAGGACGGCGCCACCACCCGCCTCCTCGTCGTCACCCGCGGCGAAGCGGGCACGCCCGACGGCATGCCGGATCCTTCATTCGGCGACACGCGCGAGGCCGAGCTCATCTGCGCCGCGCGCGCCATCGGTCTCGACGAGGTCTCAGTGCTCGACGGCTATCCCGACGGCGGTGTGGCCGACCGACCGTTCGAGACGCTGGTCACCGAGATCACGGCCTGGCTGGCGGACCGCCGCCCGTCGGCGGTGATCACCTTCGGGCCGCACGGCGTGACCGGCCATCCCGATCACATCGTGGTCGGCAGCGCGACGCGCTGGGCGGTCGAGCGCCTGGCGGAATCGGGGATCGCGCCGAACGCGGTCTACGTGCTCAGCCCCATCTTCGACCCCAGCGGCGGCCTGTACGACCTGTCGGCCGAGGAGCAGGCCGCGACGCACCGCATCGAGATCACCTCGCTCGCGGATCGCAAGCTCGCCGCCTTCGAATGCCACGCCAGCCAGACCGATACGGCCTCGATCGCGGCGCTGCGCGCCGCCATCGAGGCGGAGGCGCCGATCCACGAGGGCTACCATCGTGTCCGGCCGCTGGTCCCGGCGCCGCACCCGAACTTCGACACCGCCCTCCTCTGACCACCGCCGGTCCCTCGTGCCATGCCGTGATGAGCCCGCCGCCGTTCAGCGGCGCTATCAGCGAAGGACTCCAGCTGGACGGCGCGAGCCCGGGGGACGTTCATGGATAGCGCCGCTCAGCGACGCCATGGCGCATGGCTCGCGCGCGGGCGTACACTTGTGCACATGACGATTGAATCCAACCTCGGGAAGGTGGACGAGGTGATGACCGCGCTGTACGACATCCAGGATCCGGAGATCGGGATGAGCATCGTGGACCTCGACCTCATCAAGGGGGTCGAGATCGGTGCTGACGGCAGCCCGACTGAGATCAAGATGATCCTCACCACGCCGTTCTGCCCGTGGGCCGGCGAGCTCATCCAGACGGTGAAGGCGAAGACCGAAGAGGTCGTCGGACCGCCGGTCAAGGTCACCCTGCTGGCCGACCGTTGGGAGCCTCCCATCTTTATCTTCTAGCCACCGATGCTGATCTACACCAGGAAGGGCGACAGGGGAACGACCGGCCTGCTTTTCGGCGGCGATCGGGTGAGCAAGGCCGACCTTCGCACCGATGCGTACGGCACCACCGACGAGGCGGTCTCGGCGCTTGGCCTGGCGCGAGCCGCCATCGGTGCGGAGACCGATCGCACGG
>JACDBS010000057.1 GCA_013694795.1 Chloroflexota bacterium
TCGTGCCGTGGCATGCAATGACCGTGCCGGGGCCTGCTGATTCACGCTGCGATCCGGCGGATTCCCCCCGACAGGAAATACTCCCCTGTAGTATCCTGAATGCCGTCATGACGACCGAATTACCGACCACCACGGCCCGATCCGACGCGGAGCTGAACCTACCCGTGCTGGGCATGACCTGCGCCAGCTGCGTGAACCGCATCGAGCGCTTTCTCAACCGCACCGACGGCGTGGCTGAGGCGAATGTCAATCTCGCCACCGAGCGCGCGACCGTGCGGTTCGACCCCGCGCGCATCGACCGTGCCGGCATCGTCGCCACCATCGAGGCCTCGGGTTACGACGTCGGGCGCGAGGCGACGGCCGATGCGAGCGCCGGAGAGGTGGAGGCCGCCGACGAGGCCGAGCGAGCCGTCGAGAGGAAGGAGCTTCTGACCGGCGCCATCATCTCGCTCGGGATCGGCCTGGTGATGATGGCCATCATGTTCGCGCCCGGCGGGCCGCCCTGGCCGATGGTTGACATCAACCGCTGGCTGCTGGTGCCTGCCACCATCGTGCAGTTCGTCTACGGCCGTCGCTTCCTGGTTGCGGCCGTGCGCGGTGCGCGCCATGGCGAGGCGAACATGAACACGCTCGTGGCCATGGGCACCATGGCCGCCTACGGCTACTCGCTCTTCGTCACGCTCCTGCCGGAGACGGTCATGGCCGCCGGGCTGGGGCACGAGACCTACTTCGACTCGGCCGCCGTCATCATCGGTCTCATCCTCCTGGGCCGCTGGCTGGAGGCGCGTGCCAAGGGCCAAGCGGCGGGCGCCGTGAAGTCGCTCCTGAAGCTGCGACCCGACACCGCCCGCGTGCTGCGCGATGGCGGCGAGCGAGAGATCCCGGTCGACCAGGTGCTGGTCGGTGATCTCGTGCGAGTGCGCCCGGGAGACCGCGTTCCGGTGGACGGCGTCCTGATCGAGGGTGCCTCGGCCCTCGACGAGTCGATGCTCACCGGCGAGTCGCTTCCCGTCGAGAAGGCCGTCGGCGACCGCGCCATCGGGGCGACCATCAATACCAGCGGCTCGTTCGTCATGCGCGCCGAGCGCGTCGGCCGCGACACGACCCTGTCGCAGATCGTCACGCTGGTGGAGCACGCGCAGGGCTCCAAGGCACCGATCCAGCGCGTGGCCGATCGCGTCACCGGGTGGTTCGTGCCGGCCGTCATCGGCCTCGCGGCGCTCACCTTCCTCGGTTGGGTGATCCTGGGACCGGAGCCCAAGCTGACGTACGCCCTTACCAGCGCCATCGCGGTCCTCATCATCGCCTGCCCCTGCGCGATGGGCCTCGCCACGCCGACGGCGATCATGGTCGGCACCGGCAAGGGAGCCGAGAACGGCATCCTGATCCGCGACGGCGCCGCGCTGGAGCACGCGCAGCGCATCACCGCGGTCGTGCTCGACAAGACCGGCACCATCACCCGCGGCAAGCCCGCGGTGACGCTGGTGAAGCCGATGCCCGGCA
The DNA here is from genome assembly GCA_013694795.1 of Chloroflexota bacterium. Lineage (GTDB taxonomy): Bacteria > Chloroflexota > Limnocylindria > QHBO01 > QHBO01 > JACDBZ01. The sequence goes on from JACDBS010000057.1 coordinate 1,504, forward strand.
TCGATGAGCGCTCACTCCTCCACTTCGTCGCCGCCGCCGAACGCGGCAGCGAGCATCCGCTGGCGGAGGCGATCGTGCGCCACGCCGACTCCCTGGGCATCGAGGCTGGCGAAGGCACCGGCTTTGAGGCGACCGCGGGGCGAGGCGTGCGCGCGACGGTGGATGGCTCCACCGTGCTCGTCGGCACCGGTCCGTTCCTGGCCGATGCCGGCGTCGTCACCGCGCCCCTGGACGCCGCCGACATCGGAGCGGCATCCGGAGTTTTCGTGGCGCGCGACGGAAAGCTCATCGGTCTCATCGGTCTCGCCGACACCATCAAGCCGGCCTCCGCGGAGGCCGTGGGGCGACTTCAGAGCGCGGGCCTGGAGGTGTGGATGATCACCGGCGACCGTAGCGCGACGGCGGAGGCCATCGGTGCGCAGGTCGGCATCGGTCCGGAGCGCATCCTGGCCGAGGTCATGCCGGCGGACAAGGCTCTGAAAGTGGAGGAGCTCCAGGCGGCGGGTGCTCGCGTGGCCATGGTCGGCGACGGCATCAACGACGCGCCCGCGCTGGCGCAGGCGGACCTCGGCATCTCGATAGGCACCGGGGCGGACGTGGCCCTGGAGGCCTCCGACATCACGCTCGTCGGGGATGACCTCGGCGGCGTCCCCACCGCCGTGCGCTTGTCGCGCGCCACCATGCGCACGATCCGGCAGAACCTGGTGTGGGCATTCGGCTACAACGTGCTCCTCATCCCGGTCGCGGCCGGCGTGCTCTTCCCGCTGGCAGGCCTCCTGCTGAATCCCGCCTTGGCGGCCGGTGCCATGGCGCTCTCGAGCGTCAGCGTCGTCGGCAACTCGCTGCGGCTGCGGGCCTTCCGCGCCACGTAGAACCACATACGAATGGAGAACCGATGAACGACCTTTCGATGGCACCGATGGCCAAGGACCCGGTCTGCGGCATGGACGTCAACCCGGAGATCGCCACAGCCCAAGGGCTGAGCAGCGACCACGAAGGCGCGACCTACTACTTCTGCGGCAAGGGCTGCAAGCTCGACTTCGATGACGAGCCCGCGAAGTTCCTCCACGCGGGGTATCAGCCGCACATGTAGCGGCTGGCGCGGGCAGCGGTCGACCGGTCGGCGGTTGCACTCAGCGCACCCAACTACGAGGCAGGGGGCTCTGGATGATCGAAAGTTGCGCTGGGCCGCAACTCCTGGTCGTCGGGCCGCGCGTTTCCGGCCCAACTTCGTAATTCGGTGCGCTGAGTGCAATTGGTGCGAGGCTGCACGCGCGGGATGGCCGGTGGGTCGCGCGTCACACCACCGCCGGTAGACTGGGCGGCGCATGCCCCTCATCAGCACCCGAGCGCTGACAAAGCGCTATCCCGGCGGCATCACCGCGCTCGACGGGCTCACCGTCGAGATCGGTGAGGGCGTCATCGGCCTGGTTGGCGCCAACGGGGCCGGGAAGAGCACGCTTATCAAGATCCTCCTCGGCCTCCTGCCCGCCACGGAAGGCGAGGCCACGGTCCTGGACCTGGACACCGCCACCCACGGCGCCCGCATCCGCGAGCTGGTTGGGTACATGCCGGAGCACGACTGCCTCCCGCCCGACGTCTCGGCCACCGAGTTCGTCAGTCACATGGCGCGCGTGTCCGGCCTCCCGTCGGGCGCCGCGCGCGAGCGGACGGCCGACATCCTCAGGCACGTGGGCCTGTACGAGGAGCGCTACCGCCCGATCGGCGGCTACTCGACCGGCATGAAGCAGAGGGTCAAGCTTGCGCAGGCGCTCGTCCACGATCCGAAGGTCCTCCTGCTCGACGAGCCCACGAACGGCCTCGACCCGGCGGGCCGGGACGAGATGCTGGCGCTCATCGAGCGCATCGGCCGCGACTTCGGGATGACCGCCATCGTCGCCAGTCACCTGCTTGGCGAGATCGAGCGCGTGGCGGACTGGCTGGTGGCCATCGATGCTGGGAGGCTCCTGCGCACCGCGCCGCTGGCCAGTTTCACCGAGCGCACCGGCCAACTGCTGGTCGAGACCGAGGAGGGCGGCGAGCCGCTGGCGCAACGGCTGGTCGGGCGTGGGATGCAGGCCCTGGCCGATGGGCGGACGGTCGTGGTGGATATCGCTTCCGCCGGCGACGGTGCCGGTGAGTACGCCGTGTACGACGCCGTCCGCGACGAGGCCGTGGCGCTCAACATGGCGCTGGTGCGCATCGAGCAACGCCGGCACCAGCTGGAGGATCTCTTCCGCACTGGAGGGACCGATGAGCGCGTCGCCTGAGGCCGCCGGCACGATCTACGACATCGGCTACCGCCATTACGACGGTCCTCGCCTCGGTCGGCGGGGCGCCGTCATGGCGGTGGTTGGCGCCGGCCTTCGCGCCATTTTCGGCCTGGGTCGATCCGGGCGCTCGAAGGTCATTCCATGGGGCACGTTGATCCTCGCCACGATGCCGGCCATCGTGGCGGTGGCGATCAGGGTCCTGGCGGGCGACCTGATCGAGCTGTACAGCTACGACAGCTACCTGTGGCAGATCGGTGCCCTGCTGCCGATCTTCGTGGCCGCCCAGGCGCCGGAGCTGGTCGTGAACGACATCCGCCACCGGGTCCTGCCGCTCTATTTCAGCCGGCCCATGAGCCGATTCGACTACGTTGCCGCCAAGCTGGGCGCGCTGTCGCTGGCTCTGCTCTCCCTGACGCTGCTTCCCGTCCTGGTGCTGTTCACGGGTCGCGTGCTCGCCGGCGACGACGTGGTCGGCGCCATCAGCAATGAGGCGGGCACCCTGCCGGCGATCGTCGGCACTGGGCTGATTCACGCGCTCGTGCTGGCGAGCCTCGGCCTGGCGATCTGCTCGCTTGCCGCTCGCCGCGCGTACGCGGCCGGTGCGGTGCTGGCGGTCTTCCTCATCGGCAGCGTGGTGGGCGAGATCCTGGCCGAGGCTGGCGGCTTCGCCGACGTGGCCCCGTTCCTGAACCCGCTCGCCATCATGGATGGCACGCGCCAGTGGCTTTTCGGCGGCAGCGTGGCCGAATCTCCGGTGCGCGCCGCCGACGTCCCGCTTGCCCTCTACGGCCTCGCGACCCTCGCCGTCACCCTCGGCGCCTGGGCGGTGCTGGCATTCCGCTATCGGCGGATCAGCGTGTGAGCACCCTCAAGCTGGAGAAGGTCTCGCGCTGGTACGGCAACGTCGTGGCCGTCAATGACGTGAGCTTCGAGGTGGGAGCCGGGATCACCGGCCTGCTGGGGCCGAACGGTGCCGGCAAGACGACGCTGCTCCACATGATGGCGGGCTTCCTCGCACCGTCTGCCGGCCGTGTGCAACTGGATGAGACGCCGACCTGGCGCCACGCGGAGGTGTACCGCGCCATCGGCTTCGTCCCCGAGCGGGAAGCCGTCTATCCGTTCCTGACGGCGCGGCAGTTCGTGACCGCCTCGGCCCGGCTCCAGGATATGGAGAATGCCGGTGCCGCCGCGAGCCGGGCGATCGAGATGGTGGAGCTGGGAGAAGCGGCCGACCGCGCCATCGGCGGCTATTCGAAGGGCATGCGCCAGCGCGCCAAGGTGGCTGCGGCGCTCGTCCACGACCCGAAGGTGCTCATCCTCGACGAGCCGTTCAACGGCATGGACCCGCGCCAGCGGCTGCACATGATGGATCTACTGCGCGGCATGGCCGCCGATGGTCGGACCATCCTCTTCTCGAGCCACATTCTGGAGGAGGTCGAGCGCCTCTCCGATCGGGTGCTGGTGATCGTCGCGGGTCGACTCGCTGCCTCCGGCGACTTCAGAAAGATCCGGCGCCTCATGACCGATCGACCGCACCGCTTCACGCTGCGCTCGAGCGACAACCGGCGCCTCGCCCGCGAGCTGATGGCCGGCTCGGAGGTGGATGCCGTCGAGCTGCGTGATGGCGTGCTCACGGTGCACACCGGCGCCTACGGCGCCCTGACCCGCGCGGTCGCGCCGGCCGCTCAGCGCGCCAACGTCTCGATCCTCGAGATGCGCCCCGCCGACGAGTCACTCGAATCGGTCTTCAGCTACCTGGTGCACCGATGACGGTCGCGCTCGTCTCGATCACCCTGCGCGCGCTGCTCAACCGCCGACGGACCCTGCTGCTCGCGTTGCTCGGCGCACTCCTGGTCGTGGTCGCGGTCATCTATCGGTTGGGCAATCCCACCGCGGCCGAGTCGGTGGAAGTCACGCGACGCCTGCTGGCCAACTTCGGAATCGGCGTGCTCCTGCCGCTGGTGGCGGTCATCGTCGGCACGTCGGCGCTCGGATCGGAGCTGGACGACGGCACCATCGTCTACCTGCTGGCCAAGCCGGTGGCTCGCTGGCGGATCGTGCTCGTCAAGCTCGTCGTCGCCTGGCTGGTCACCTGCGTGCTCGTGGCGCCGGCCATCGTGATCGCGGGCGTCATCGGTCAGGAAGACCCGCAGTTGGCCATCGGCTACGCAGTGGCCTCGATTCTCGGCGCGCTCGAGTACACCGCCATGTTCATGGCGTTATCGCTGCTCACCTCACGGGCGCTCATCATCGGACTCGCCTACGTGGTGGTCTGGGAGGGCGTCGTCGCCGGCCTTTTCAGCGGCACCCGCGCGGTGAGCGTGCGACAGCACGCACTGGCGGTGGCGGAGTCCTTCGGCGGTGCCGGCGCCGGCGACGCAGGGCTTGCGTTTGGCTTCGCGGTCGCGGCCGGCGCCGCGGTGACGATGGCCGCCATCGCGCTTGCCATCCGGCGCCTCGAGACGGTCGAGCTGCGCGGGGAGACCACCTAGGCGCTGGCCACCTCGATCGTCCGGCGCCTGGCAGTGCGCCTCGCCCCGAACCGGACCTCCATGACCCGTCAGTACCACGGCACGACCCTGCTAGGCTCGGGTCATGGACCTTCCACCGCCATGGGGGCACCGCTGGGCCGGCCGGCTCGACGAGCTCGCCATCGACAGCCAGGCGCTGACGGCCAATCCGCTCGGCGATCCGCATCGGCGCCCCATCTCCGTCTACACCCCGCCGGGTTACGACGAATCGACCGATCGGCGCTATCCATCGGTCTATCTGCTCCAGGGCCTGACCGGACAGCTCGACATGTGGCGCAACCGCAAGGCCTTCGCGCCCACCCCGCCCGAGGCGATTGACGACTGGTTCGCCGTCAATCCCGCCTCGCCGGCAATCGTCGTCTTCGTCGACGCCTGGACGAGCCTGGGCGGGTCGCAATTCCTGGACTCCCCCGCGACGGGGCGCTATCACACCTACCTCTGCGACGAGGTCGTCGCCTTCGTGGACGCGCGCTACCGAACATTGGCCAGCGCCGCCCACCGCGGCATCGCCGGCAAGAGCAGCGGCGGCTATGGCGCCATGGTCACGCCGATGCTGCGCCCGGACCTGTTCGGCGGGTTGGTGACGCACGCCGGCGACGCGCTGTTCGAGGCCTGCTACCAGCCCGACTTCCGCGAGGCGGCTCGCGCGCTGCGCGACACCTACGACGGCTCGTTCGACGCATTCTGGACCGATTTCCGCTCGCGCCCGGGACGCTCGAAAGGCCCCGATGGCACCCTGCTCAACGTCTGGTGCATGGCCGCCTGCTACTCCGCCGATACCGACGGCACGGTGCGACTGCCATTCGAGGTAGCCACCGGGCGACTGATCCCGGAAGTCTGGGACCGATGGCTCACATGGGACCCGGTCCGCATGGCCGTCTCCCATGCAAATGCACTTCGCGGCCTGCGCGCCATCTGGATCGATGCCGGGCGGTCCGACGAGTTCTACCTTGACCTCGGCGCGGATGCGTTCCGCGGCGAGCTTGCCGCCCTGGGCATCGGTGATGATCGCCTGTGCTTCGAGCTGTTCGAAGGCACCCATGCGGGGATCGAGTGGCGCTATCCGGCGGCCATCGGCTGGCTGGCCGAGCGCCTGACCTGAGTCCCAAGCGGCGACCGCCGGTCCGGGCCGTCCTGGCACGCCGGACGCTATGCTTCCGAGCGTGGCCGGTACGCGGCCACGCGATATCGTGCTGGAGACGGCCCCTACATGACTTTTCGACCTGACGCCAAGCTCGATCCCGGACAGGTCACCGATGTCCGCGGTCGCCGGGTTCGCGGCGGGGGCATCGCCCTCGGCGGCGGCCTGGGAACCATCGTCATCATTGCCCTGATCCTGCTCTCGGGCGGCAACCTGGGCGACATCCTGGGCGGTGGCCTTGGCGCCGCGCCAGCGGAGGGGCCGGTCTCGTCGGAGCTGGCAGCCGAATGTCAGACCGGCGCCGATGCCAACGAGCGCCAGGACTGCCGCATCGTCGGCACGGTCAACAGTCTCGACGAGTACTGGAGCGAGGCTTTCGCCGCGTCCGGAACGCAGTACGCCACGCCGGGCACCGTCCTCTTCAGCGAGGGGGTGAACACCGAGTGCGGCGCCGCGACCAGCGCCGTGGGCCCGTTCTACTGCCCGCTGGATCAGACGATCTATATCGACCTCGGCTTCTTTGATCAGCTTGAGACGCAGTTCGGTGCCGAGGGTGGCCCGTTCGCGGAGGAATACGTCATGGCACACGAGTACGGCCATCACGTCCAGAACCTGCTCGGCCTGCTCGACAAGGGCCGTGACGCGGGCGCGGAGGGCGGCGCGGTGCGCACCGAGCTCCAGGCTGACTGCTTCGCCGGGGTGTGGGGCGCCAACGCGGTGGATACGGGCTTCCTCCAGCCGATCACGCCTGAGCAGGTCGGCCAGGCGCTCAATGCCGCATCCGTCATCGGCGACGATCGGATCCAGGAGCAGACCCAGGGCCAGGTCAACCCCGAAACCTGGACACACGGATCGGCAGAGCAGCGCCAGCAGTGGTTCCAGACCGGCCTCGACTCCGGTTCGGCGGACGCCTGCGACACCTTCAAGGCCGATATCTGATCGCCTCGAGTACATCGCCGGACCGATGTACCGGCCTCATCCCTGCGGGAGTGATTGGACAGATATGTCGGTCCGCGGACAGGGTTGGCGCGCAGCCGAGAACGTGTGAGACTGTCGCCCCCGCGGACACGGAGGTGATGCATGAGCACGAATGGCGACGGCACCCGGACGGATCCGGTCATGCCCAGCTCCCCGTTCGCCAACTCCCCCTTCCCGCCCATCGGCGAGTACGGGTTCCTGTCCGACTGCGAGACGACGGCACTCGTGGCGCCCAGCGGCAACGTCGAGTGGCTGTGCCTGCCGCGACTTGATTCGCCCAGCGTCTTCGGATCCATCCTCGATCGAGATGCCGGCGGCTTCCGCTTTGGTCCGTCCGACATGCAGGTCCCCGCGGCACGCCGCTATCTGCCCGGGACCATGGTGCTCGAAACGAGCTGGGGATCGCCCAACGGCTGGATCATCGTGCGCGACGTGCTGCTCATCGGTCCATGGCGCCACACCCGGGAGCGTTCCCACACGCAGCGTCGTCCGCCCACCGACTACGACGCCAGCCACATCCTGCTGCGCATGGTGCGATGCGTGAATGGCGAGATGCAGCTCACCCTGGACTGCGAGCCACGCTTCGACTATGGCCGCCACTACGGGACATGGAAGTACACCGAGGATGGCTACCAGCAGGGCGCCTGCCGGTCGGAAGATACCGATGTCGAGCTGGTCCTGGCCAGTGACATGAATATCGGCTTCGAGGGGCACCGAGCCTCCGCCCGTACACTGATCAAGGAAGGCCAGACCCGCTTCTGCGCACTCGCCTGGAATGGCGCCGCCGCGCCACGCACGACGGACGACGCCTATGAGCGTCTCGTCTGGACCGCCCACCATTGGCAGCATTGGCTGGCGCGCGGCAACTTCCCGGACCACCCGTGGCGCTCGCACCTCGAGCGCTCGGCGCTGACGCTGAAGGGCCTGACCTATGCGCCCACCGGTGCGGTCGTGGCAGCCGCGACGACCTCCCTGCCCGAGACCCCCGGCGGCGAGCGCAACTGGGACTACCGCTTCAGCTGGATCCGCGACTCGACCTTCGCACTGTGGGGTCTCTTCACCCTCGGATTCGAGTGGGAGGCCGATGACTACCTTCACTTCATCGCCGATGTCGCCGAGCGCGACGACGAGCTCCAGATCATGTACGGCGTCGACGGCGAGCGGGCCCTCACCGAGCAGATCCTCACGCACCTGTCCGGATACGAAGGAGCACGGCCGGTCCGTATCGGCAACGAAGCGTACGGTCAGCGCCAGCACGACATGTGGGGCGCGGTGCTCGACTCGGTCTACCTGCACACAAGGTCGCGCGACCATCTTGACGAACGGATCTGGCCCATCCTCGTCCGACAGGTCGAAGCCGCCCTGGAGAACTGGCGCGCGCCGGACCGAGGCATCTGGGAGGTGCGCGGCGAGCCGAAGCACTTCACCAGCTCGAAGATGATGTGCTGGGTCGCGGCGGATCGTGGCGCGCGCCTCGCCCGGCTGCGCGAGGAGAAAGAGCTGGCCAACCGCTGGCAGGCGGCGGCCGACGAGATGCACGCCGACATCTGCGCCAACGCCCTCGACGAACGGGGGGTCTTCACGCAGCACTACGACACCGATGCGCTGGATGCATCGGTCCTGCTCATGCCGCTCGTCCGCTTCCTTCCGGCCGATGACGATCGGATCCGCCGCACCGTCCTTGCCATCGCCGATGAGCTGACCGAGGACGGCCTCGTCCTGCGTTACCGCACCGAGCTGACCGATGACGGCCTGTCGGGCACGGAAGGCAGTTTCACGATCTGCTCGTTCTGGCTCGTCTCGGCGCTGGTCGAGATCGGCGAGACCGATCGCGCGCGGCGACTGTGCGAGAAGCTGCTCGCGTATGCCAGCTCGCTGGGCCTGTACGGCGAGGAGCTCGACCCCAACACCGGCCGTCACATGGGCAACTTCCCGCAGGCCTTCACCCACCTGGCGCTCATCAATGCCGTCATGCACCTCATCCACACCGAGCGCGGCACCAGTCCCATGCGCGTCGCCCCGCTGTCCCCGCGCACCACAGGCAGCAACGGCGATCGCGTTGGAGCTGTGACCGAACGAGCCGATGCAGGCCGCCGTCGTAGCCGTCCGTAGGGACGGGCGGACCTGACCAGTGCCCGCGGCCGGGCTAGAATCGAGGGCCCGCACCGGAGCCGCGACCAGCGTGAGCGCTCGCATCCTCGTCTACACCGGAAAGGGCGGCGTCGGCAAGACGAGCGTCGCCGCGGCCACCGCGCTCGCCTGCGCCGATAAGGGCTATCGCACGATCGTGATGTCGACCGACATCGCGCACAGCCTGGGCGATGCCTTCGGCCACCAGCTGGGCCCGACGCCGCTGGAGATTGCGCCGAACCTGTGGGCACAGGAGTCGGACGTCTTTTTCAACGTCGCGCGCTACTGGGGTCGGATCCAGGAGTACGCCGCATCGGTCCTGCGCTGGCGTGGGCTCGACGAGGTGATGGCCGAGGAGATGACGGTCCTGCCCGGCATGGACGAGGTCGGATCGCTCCTGTGGATCGCGGACCATCACGACTCCGGCAACTACGACGTCGTGGTCGTCGACGCAGCGCCGACCGGTGAGACCCTGCGCCTCCTGTCCCTGCCGGAGGCGGCCAAGTGGTGGATGGAGAAGGTCGAGCCCATTGGCCGCAAGATCACCAAGCTCACCGGACCGATCATCAAGCGCATCGTGGGCATGCCGATGCCCGGCGACGACGTCTTCAACGCCGGCGAGGAGCTGTTCGCGCGTCTCGAATACATGCACTCGCTCCTGACTGACCATGACAAGACTTCGGTGCGTGTCGTCCTCACCCTGGAGCAGGTGGTGATCGCGGAGGCGCAGCGCTCATTCACGTACTTTCACCTGTACGGCTACCCGACCGATCTGGTGGTGGCCAACCGCGTCCTGCCCGACGACGTCGGCGACTACTTCCGCGGCTGGTACGAGGCGCAGCAGCGCTACGGACCGTTGGTCGAGAAGACCTTCCATCCCATCCCGGTCAGGAAGGCACCGTTCTTCGACCGCGAGATGATCGGGGTTGATCTCCTGCGCGAGCTGGCCAAGGAGCTCTACGACGGAGCCGATCCGACCCAGTTCTTCTATCGCGGCCGCCCGTACGAGGTGGCGCGCGACAACGGCGCCTTCCTCCTCTCGGTGGATCTCCCGTTCACCGAGAAGGACCAGATCAACCTCTCGCGCCACGCCGATGAGCTCGTGATCGACCTCGGCACCTGGCGCCGCACCCTCGTCCTACCCCGCATCCTGGTCGACGCACCGACCGAGGGCGCACGCTTCGAAAACGGCACCCTCAAAGTCCGCTTTGGCACCCCGGTACGCTGAAGGAGCAACCGATGACCGATCAGCCGAATCCCACCCTCGACCGCACGGCCGAGCTCGAGGCACGCATCGCGGAGCTCGAGCGACGAACGCCGCGCGCCATGATGGAGCAGGGTCGCTCGGGTCTGGAAGAGGCCTTCTGGGCCGCCATGCACCGGGTCCTGCCGGACGACGCCCGGAAGCATCTGCGGTCCGCCAGCCGAGAGCAGCTCATGGCCGCGCGCGTCTACCTGGACAAATGGATTGCCCGGCTCGACGAGAAGGAAACCGAGGAGGCGTCTGCACGCCCGCACGAGAAGATCGACGTCGAATGACGCGTATCAACCTGCCCGTCGCGACCGTCCACGTTGGGCGCGAGCAGAGCCACCTGGCATGGGACCCCGCTATCTCGCCGATCGCGAGCATCGACTCAGGCGAGGTCGTCGAGTTCGACTGCCTGGATGCCTCGAACGGCCAGATCACCGCCGAGTCGACCACGGAGTCGCTGGCCGATCTTGACTTCGCGGGCGTGGACCAGGTGAACGGACCCATCGAGGTCGCCGGGGCTGAGCCGGGCGACACGCTCCAGGTCGACCTCCTCGACTTCACGCCCGCGGACTGGGGATGGACCGCCTCGATCCCCGGCTTCGGGCTCCTGGCGGAGGACTTCCCGGACGGCCACCTCAAGATCACGCGACTTTCGGCCGCGTCGGACCGCGTCGAATTCTGGCCCGGCATCCGCATCCCGCTGGCGCCGTTCTGCGGAGAGCTGGGCGTGGCGCCCGAGACGGGTCCGCGCTCCACCATCCCGCCCGATCTCCACGGCGGCAACATGGACACGCGCCACCTCGTGGCGGGCTCGACGCTCTTCCTTCCGATCTTCCACCCCGGCGCGCGCTTCTCCGTCGGCGACGGGCACGCCACGCAGGGCGATGGCGAGGTCTCCGGCACGGCCATCGAGACGCCGATGCGGGCGCTCATCAGGCTCACGGTGCGCAAGGATCTCCACGTGACAGGCCCGGAGTTCCTGGCCGCGCCCGATCCGCATGCGGCATTGCGCAACGGCGCACGCTACGCGACCGACGGCATCGGCCCCGACCTCATGACCGCCGCGCGCGACGCGCTGCGGCGCATGATCGAGTGGCTCGGCCGCGAGCACGACCTGGAGCCGATGCAGGCCTACCTGCTATGCAGCGTCGCGGTCGACCTGCGCATCAGCGAGATCGTGGACGTGCCGAACTTCGTGGTGACCGCCCATTGCCCGCTGGGCATCTTCGACTGAGAAGTCGCTGCGCTCGCTGCATTTGTTGCGCTGAACGCACCGATCTACCAACTTGCGGCCGAATCGGTCGGTGATGGGGCCATGAGTTGCGTCCGCGTGCAACTCTTGATCGTGGATTGGCTCTGATTCGTAGATCGGTGCACTGAGCGCAACTGGGGGCGACCGGGGCGCCGCCGACGCCCGCGGCGCCACCACACTGTCGAGGCTCGACCGAAGGGGCCGGCGCTGGAGCCGGCCCCAACATCGGTCAGTCGTGATGGACGGTCTCGTCTCCACCGTAGACTTCGCCCAGGCGTGCCAGCGCCTGCGGGTTCCGCGCGCGAAGCACGAAGTAGATCACGATCCCGATGACCATCCACACCCCCACGATCGGCGCGGTCAGCGCCAACGCGCCCGACCAAGCGGCCAGCTCCACGTCGAAGATCGGGATGGTCAGCCCGCCGATGACCGATAGCAGCGCCGGGATCATGGCGATGATGCCCAGGACCGGGATCACCAGGTGCTTGATCGGATTGAACTCATCGCGCCGCTCGCGCAGGTAGTAGCCGATGACCGCCGCGTTGACCGCCATGTACATGCCGGCGAAGAGCAACCCCAGCATGGTGCCGATGAAGATGTAGACGTTGATCGGTCCCAGGCCCTCATTCGGATCGTTGGCCAGCAAGAGGCCGCCGCCGACGGCCACCACGATCGCCAGGATGACCTGCGCATGCACCGCGTTGACCGGGGTCTTGCGCGTCGGATGGATGGCGGCGAACCAGCGCGGCAGGAGGCCGCCGCGGCCCATGGCGAAGACGGAGCGCGTCGCGGCGGTGGCGCCCGAGTTGGCGTTCGCCAGGGAGCTGTTGAGGATGGCGAACACAACGAGCAGGCCGCCAAGCGTGCCTAGCACGTCGGTGGCCATGCCGCCCCACGGATCACCGTCGTTGGCGGTGTAGAAGTCGAACATGTTGTCCGGGCCGAAGAAGACCGTCGCGGCGTAATAGTTGAAGACATAGAAGATGCCGACCGCGATGGTCGACCAGATGACCGCTTGCGGAATGGTCCTGCGCGGTTCCCGGGTCTCTTCCGCCAAAGGAGCCGCAGCCTCGAAGCCGATGAACGCCAGGAGGCAGAAGATCATGCCCTGGAACGCTGGCTGAATCCCCTCCTCGCCGGGGATGAAGACGCTCAACGTGTTGCGGTCGCCGGCGTTGACGATCAGCAGCGCCGAGACGAACACGAAGATGGCGATCTCGATCACGCCCAGGATCAGGCCGGCGCGCATCGACAGGCTGATGCCGCTGTAGATGAGCCACCATAGGATCAGGCCGCACACTACCGCCAGCACGATCCACAGGTACTCGAAGTCGCCGCCGATGCCGAGGTAGGTCGACAGGAACACGGCGCCGAAGAAGCCGAACGCCGCGAGCAGGATGGGCGCGATCAGCGGCTCGGCCAGCGCGAACGCCCAGGCCATCAGCCACCCGAAGAACGGGCCGAGCCCGCGCCCGACGTATGTGTACATGCCACCCGCCGACGGCAGGTGTTTGGCAAGTTGACCGATGGAGTAGGCGGTGAAGAGGCACGCCACCATGGCGAGCAGCACGGCCAGCGGCGTCAGCCTCCCGGCGAACAGCGTCGCGGCGCCGATCGAGAGCGCGGTGGCCACCGCCGGTGCCATGTGAGTGATGGACTGAAACAGGACCTCCGGCAGGCCGATGGCGTTACGCGCCAGCGTCGGGGTCGGGGTCATGGGATCCAGCGTCTGCTGGCCAGCGGTCACGGGCGGACCCTCCTCCGTTGTGCCCCCAGCGGTCCGGCCAGCCGACAACGCCGGGCTCAGTCCCGAGGCCGCGGCGTAAGTCTAGCGAACGCGATCAGGCGGCGAGGCGCCTCATCTCCGCGTACAGGTCGGCCTTGCCCTCGAACCCGATGCCCGGAAGCTCCGGCATGACGACGTGACCGTCGCGCACCTCGACGCCATCTGGGAATCCGCCGTACGGCTGGAACAGGTCGGGATAGGACTCGTTGCCACCGAGGCGCAGGCCGGCCGCGACGTTCAGCGCCATCTGAGGGTGTTCACGCCATCGGTGGAACGCTATCCTGCCGCAGACGCAAACCCCCGTGTCTAGCGCCGGAGGACAACAGATGGCCAAGGACGAGAAGCTTGAACTCCTGCACAGGATTCCGCTCTTCTCAGGCCTGGACAAGCGACAGCTGCTC
>JACDBS010000061.1 GCA_013694795.1 Chloroflexota bacterium
GTCTCGTACCGGCCTTCGGCCGTGCGCCTCGTCTCGCCATGGAAGCAGAGCAGGTCGCCGTCATCCGCCGCCGATGACGGCTCGGTGCCCTCGATCCGGCGCCCCGTCACCGACGCGTCGGGGTAGCCCTCCGAGGCCACGACCACCCCGACCGCTGCCCCCGCGCGCACGGCCACCGAGTCCTCCATCAGCCGCCGATCCCCGGTGGCCACCCCCAGGAACACAGCCGCCAGGTCGCCGTCCAGCATCGGCAGGAGCACCTGGGCCTCCGGATCGCCGAAGCGCGCGTTGAACTCGAGGACCATCGGTCCCTCGTCGGTGAGCATGAGGCCGGCATACAGGACGCCGCGGTACGGGAAGCCGTCGCGAGCCATGCGCCAGGCGATCGGCTCGAACACCTCGGCCGCCGTGCGCTCCAGCGACTCCCGCCCGAACCAGGGCACCGGCGTATAGGCCCCCATGCCTCCGGTATTCGGGCCGGCGTCGCCATCTCCGAGGCGCTTGTAGTCGCAGGCTGCAGCCAACGGCACCACGACCTGGTCGCTGACGAGCGCGAAGGCGCTCACCTCGCGCCCGCTGAGCCGTTCCTCGAGCACCACGCGGGCGCCGGGCGCCACGGATGCAAAGAGCTCGCGCACCGCGGCCTCGGCGTCGGCGTGCGTGTCCGGCACCACGACCCCTTTGCCGGCTGCCAACCAATCGGCCTTGACCACCGGCGGCCGCTCGGCTCGGCCCACGTGCGCCAGCGCGGCATCCGGATCCGTGAAGCTGGCCGCCGCCGGGGTCGCCACCCCCGCCCGCTCCATCTGGCCCTTCGCGAAGGTCTTGCTCGACTCCAGGCGCGCCGCGGCGCGCATCGGTCCGAAGGTAGGAACGCGGGCCGCAATGAGCTCATCCACCACCCCGGCCGCGAGTGGCGTCTCCGGACCGATGACGACCAGGTCGTATCGGTCGCGTGTTGCATGGCGAGTGACCGCCAGTGGGTCGGTGATGTCGATGTCCACGCTTTCGCCCACCGACGCGGTGCCGCCGTTGCCGGGCGCGACTCGAACGGTCCGAACGCCCTCGTCTCGCGCCAGCCTCCAGGCGAGCGCGTGCTCTCGTGCACCCGAACCGAGCACGAGGACGTTCATGGCCCGAGTCTAGGGTCGGATAGACCGGCCGCGCCGATGTATCGGCGCGGACCTCAGTCGGCGAGTGCGGCGAGGGCCTCGAGCACCGCGGCGAGCTCATCGATGCGCTCCTGGTAGGTGCCGAGGTCACCCGCATCCAGGGCAGCCTGCGCCTCGTCATACAGGCGCTGCGCCTCGGCGACCAGGCCGGCTACGTCGGGCGGCAGCTCTCCGGGCGACTCGCCCGGCGAAGGAGACGGAGCCGGTGACTCGCCCGGCTCCGGCGCTTCGGGCGGGGGTGGCTCGGCCTGGCCAAGGAGCTGGCGCAGTCCCTGCTCGACCGTCTCCGCAAAGGCGACGTTCTGCTGGTCGGCCATGATCACGCGCACGAACTCGGGGAAGGGGGCGCCGTCGGCCTGGAGGAAGATCGGCTCCACGTACAGGAGCCCGTCCTCCCCGATGGGCAGGACCAGGAGATTGCCGCGCACGACGGTGGAGCCCGCATTCGACCACAGCGTGAACTGCTCGCTGATGGCATCGTCGGCGCCGATGCGTCCCTCGATCTGGGCGGGTCCCTGGGTGGTGGTCCCGGTCGGGAACTGGAACACGATGCGCTCGCCGTAGAAGCCGGGGTCCATCCGCGCTGCGACCCAGGCGATCATGTTGGGCCGGTCCTCCGGGACCATGGGCTGGATGAGGACGAACTCCGCCTCGTCCTCCCCGGGGATGCGCATGGTGACGTAGTAGGGTTCAATCGGCTCACCCGACCCGGCCACCTGGTCAGCTGGGATGGCCCAGCGGTCGTCCTCGTTGTAGAAGGTCGTGGCGCCGTTCTCGGTCGCGGGCAGGTGATACAGGCGGAAGGCCTCGTTCTGGGCGGTGAACAGGTCCTCGGGATAGCGGAGGTGGTCTTCCAGCTCAGCCGGGAGGGCGTCCATCGACTCGAACAGGTTCGGGAAGATGCGCGCGTAGGCGGCGATGATCGGCTCGTCCGGCTCCGTGATGAAGAAGCGGACCGTGCCGTCATAGGCGTCCATCACGACCTTGACACTGTTGCGGATGTAGTTCGCGCCGGCGAAGCGGCTCGTGGCCGGCAGCGGCTGCGCGTTCGGGTAGCGATCGGTGACGGTGTACGCATCCCACACCCACAGAAGCCGATCGTCGGCGCTGACGATGTACGGGTCGCCGTCGTAGGCGAGGAACGGCGCTATCTTTGGAACGCGCTCATCGATCGCGCGGTCGAACAGAACCTGCGACTCGTCGGTCAGCTGGTTGCTGATCAGCATGTTGAAGTCGCCGAAGCGCAGCGCGAAGAGCGCCCGCGCCAGCGGATTGCCGATCCCCACGCCGGTCGTGCCGTCCCACACGGTGGTGGCGCCCGCCTCGCTCTCGCCATCGGTGTCGAGCGGGTAGTCGAACTCATCGGTGGTCGTCCCGGTCACGATGGGCGTATCGGTCACCTCGCCGAAGTAGATGCGCGGCTCTCCGACCGGCAGCTGCGGATCGCGGTTGATGCCGCTGACGAGGTAGTCGGGGGTGCCCTGGTCGGTGACCGCGTCGACCGGCACGGCGGTGATGCCGTAGCCATGGGTGTAGACCAGGCGCTCGTTGGTCCAGGTCCGGTTGGCACCGAAGCGCTCGACGTCGAGCTCGCGCGCGCTGAGCATGATCTGGCGCTGCTCGCCACCGATGTCGTAGCGGTCGATGTCGACATCGGTGAAGGTGTAATAGCGACGCAGGATCTGCTGCTGGCCGAAGGTCGTGAGCAGCGGCCGGTAGTCCCACAGGCGCAGGTTGTCGATGGTGGCCGCGTCGTTGGCGAAGACCTCCGGGGTCAGGTCCTGCTCGCCGGTGAAGCGTCGCTGCTCGATGGCGTCGAGGTCGAACGCCGCGCGCGTCGCGCTGATGTGGTTTGCGATGTACGGCCGCTCCACGTTGAGCTCGTTCGGGTTGACCTGCACGGTCTGGACGAAGCTCGGGTACAGGCCGCCGACGACGACGGACAGCACGAGCCACGCGCCGCCCGCCAGCGCCAGCAGCCAGAGGGTGCGGAACCAGGTGTTGAGCAGCAGCAGCGCGGCGGCGGCCAGTGCCACCACGGTCAGGATGACCGATGCGGGGTACTGCGCATTCATGTCGGTGTAGAGCGCCGCCTGCACGTTGCCGCCCCAGCCGCGCGTCGAGTACGCCAGCTCGGCGATGTCGAGCTGGTAGCCGCCGGCCGTGACCACCAGCAACAAAGCGCCGATGACCGACAGGTGCGCCCGCACCGGCGCGGTGAGGTGGAACTGCCAGCGCAGCGCCCGCGCGGCGTAGGTCCCCAGGGTCAGCAGGCCGACCACGATGAGCGTGGTCGAGGCCCAACTGAGGAGGAAGCGCAAGAACGGCAGGTCAAAGACGTAGAAGCCGATATCGCGCCCGAGCGTCGGGTCGATGACGCCCCACTCGTCGCCGTTGATGAAGAGGAGGATCGTCTCCCAGTTCCCGCTCCAGGCTGCCCCGCTGCCCAGGGCCAGAAGGACGGCCACCACCGCGAGGGCAACACCGATGAGGCGCGACGCGTCGGGCATTTCGATCCCGCCTAACTGCCGAACGGGAGCCTGCGGCGCGATGCGACGCGCCAGCCACGGACTGATGAGCGCGGGGACCAGCATGGCCACGAAGCCGATTGCGAACAGCACCACCTGCGCCCAGAGCCTGGTCTGGAGCACGTCGCGCCGCTCGAGCGCGTCGTACCACATGACATCGGTGATGAGGTTCACGACGCTGCCGAGCAATGCGAAGATGACGAAGATGGCCAGCAACCCGCCGCCGATGAGCAGGTAGCGGCGCCACGGGATCTCGTCGGCCACGGGCCGCAGCGGGCGGCCTCCGGTGCCGCCGTTGCCCCCGCCGTTGCCGCCGCGCCTTCCCTTGCCGATGGGCGTCACGTTGCGCTCCGGCTCATCGCGGCGCTCGAAGGGTCGCCCCTCGCGGCGCGCATCGGCCTCCTCCTGGCGGCGCTGGAGATCCTCGAGCAGCTTGTCGAACCAACTGGACATGTGCGCCGCATGCTACCGGTTGCTGCGCGGCCCGCGCCGGCAGTTGTCGAACGTGGTAGCCCGCCCGGCGCCCTGACGCGCCGACGTGCTGGGGCCATTGTGCTATCATCTGCTTGATGTCATCACGTCGCCTTCAGCGGACGCCCGTCCAGGTCTACCTCGAACCACGGCAGCTCGAGATGCTTCGTGACCTCGCCGAGCGTCGGAATGAACCAATGACCCACCTCGTGCGCGAGAGCCTCGAGCGGTACCTCGTGGATGAGATCGGCGAGGACGATCCCCTGCTGGGGCTTGTCGGGTTGATCGCGTCGGGCGAGCCGGACACGGCCGCCGAGCACGATCGCGTCCTGACCGAGCATCAGCTGGCAAAGTGGACCGGCTCAGCTCATTTACCCACAGGAGGCGCCGATGACGCCCGCAGGCGATGAATCCGGTCTTCGTCGACACGTCCGCTTGGTACGCCATCACCGATCGGACCGATAGCGACCATGCGTCCGCCGTGGCAGCGCTCAAGCGCCTGGCGAGCTCACGGGCGCGGCTGGTCACGACTGGACATGTCCTGGCCGAGCTTCATCGGCTGACGCTGCACCGCAGCCATCGGCAGGCGGCCGCCGAGGCGGTCCGGCGGATCGTCTCGACGCCCCGGGTGGAGCTGGTCCACGCGGATGCAGCCGACCTTGACGCCGCGCTCGGCTGGATCGATCGGTTCCCCGACCAGGAGTTCACCCTCACCGATGCCACCGGCTTCGCGGTCATGGAACGCCTGAGCATCCGGCGCGCCTTCGCGTACGACGCCGACTTCGCCGTCGCCGGCTTCGAGCTCGAGGGCTGAAGCAAGCCGTCGGATCGGCCACCTGGATGTCCACTTCGGACGCGTCGGACCGGACTGAGCGTTACTCCCACTCGATGGTGGCGGGCGGCTTCGAGCTGATGTCGTAGACCACGCGGTTCACGCCCGGCACCTCGTTCACGATCCGTGAGCTGATCTTGGCGAGGACCTCGTACGGAAGACGTGCCCAATCAGCGGTCATCCCGTCGTCCGACGTCACTGCCCGCACGGCCACCACGTTCGCGTACGTGCGCCCATCACCCATCACACCCACCGAACGCACCGGCGTGAGAATCGCGAACGATTGCCACAGCGACCGATACAGCCCGGCGGCCTTGATCTCGTCGATCACGATCCAGTCGGCCTCGCGCAGCGTGTCGAGCCGCTGGGCAGTCACTTCGCCGATGATCCGGATGGCGAGCCCCGGGCCCGGAAAGGGCTGCCGCTGGACCATTGCCTCGGGCAGGCCGAGCTCCAGGCCAACCCGACGCACCTCGTCCTTGAACAGGTAGCGCAGCGGCTCGATGAGCTTGAAGCGCAGGTCCGACGGCAGCCCGCCCACGTTGTGGTGGGTCTTGATCTTCTGCGACGTCTTCGTCTCCGCGGTCTTCGACTCGATCACGTCCGGGTACAGCGTGCCCTGGGTCAGGAAGTCGATCTGTCCCAGCTTCGCCGCCTCCTCCTCGAAGACGCGGATGAACTCGTCGCCGATGATGCGCCGCTTCTCTTCCGGATCATCCACCCCCGCCAGGCGACGGATGAACCGATCCCGAGCGTCGACCATCACCAGCCTCATGCCCAAATCCCGCTCGAAGGTGACGCGCAACAGCTCGGACTCGCGCTTGCGCATGAGCCCGTGGTCGACATAAATGCAGGTCAGCTGATCACCGATGGCCCGATGCACCAGCGTCGCAGCCACCGCGGAGTCCACGCCGCCGGAGAGCGCGCAGATGACGTGCCCCGCTCCCACCCGATCGCGGATCTCGGCGACCGTCGTCTCGATCAGGTTGCCCGCTGTCCACGTCGGCCGGATGCCGGCGATCTCGACCACGAAGTTGCGCAGGACATCGCGCCCGATGGGCGTGTGGACCACCTCGGGATGGAACTGGATGCCATACAGGTTGCGCGACGGATCAGCCAGGCCGGCGTATGGGGTCGAATCGGTCTGGGCGGTGGCGCGGAAGCCCTCGGGCGCTCTGAGGATCGAGTCACCATGGCTCATCCACACCGGCTGATCGCGCTCAATGCCGGCGAAGAGCCCGTCGGCATCGGTCAGGCTGACGGTGGCCGGCCCGTACTCGCGCTTTGCCGACGGAACGACCTCGCCGCCCAGCTCGTGGGCCATGAGCTGGAGGCCGTAGCAGATGCCAAGGACCGGGATCCGGCCGGACCACAGCGCCGGGTCGGCTCGAGGCGCATCAGTGTCGTAGACCGATGACGGACCGCCGGACAGGATCACAGCCTTCGCGTTTCGTCGCTCCAGCTCGGCCATGGGCGTGTCGTGCGGCAGGAGCTCGGAGTACACGTTGAGCTCGCGCACGCGTCGTGCGATGAGCTGAGCGAACTGGCTGCCGAAGTCGAGCACGACGACCGTGTCCGGCTGCTCCGGTGCCTCGGTCTCGACGCGTTGCGGTGGCGCGGCGTGGAGCGCCTGCTCGAGGTACGCCTCGACCTCGGCATCGTCGGGGGCGAGGACACGATGGCCGGCGTTGGCCGCCTCGCCGTGGACCGTCCGTCCTCGCTCCGTGGGTTGCGCTTCGCGGGTGTCACTCAAGGCGGCTCCATGGAGTGTCGTGCTATTCAGAGAGTCTAGCGATCGAGCTCGGCTTCAGCCGCCCTGCGACGCTTTCGTCA
>JACDBS010000084.1 GCA_013694795.1 Chloroflexota bacterium
ACGCGTCGGTGTAGGTCGAGGGGTCTGCCAGGCGATTCGTGACGTCGGCCAACTCGCGATCGGCAGCGTCCGCGTCGGTCTCGGCGTGCGTCAGCGCGGTGCGCAGGTTCCGGGTGCGTCGGTGGCGGGCGTTACGCTCCTCGGCCTCGAAGCGCTTGCGAGCCGTAGCTTCCAGAGCTGACTCGCGCGGCTTTGGCGGTGCCGCAACCACCCCTCGCGGCGTGGAATGCGCCCCCTCTACCGCGCCGCGGGTCTCGATATCGACGCCGCGCTTGGCGGCGTAGTACTCGAAGTCGCCGGGATAGACGGTGGCGGTGCCGTCGTTGACCTCGATGATCGTGTTCGCCACGCTGCGGATCAGGTATCGGTCGTGGGTGATGAGGACGATGGTGCCGGTGAACGCGTTGAGCGCGTCCTCGAGCACGTCACGGGACCCGATGTCCAGGTGGTTGGTCGGCTCGTCCAGGCACAGCAGGTTTGCCGGATCGGCCAGCAGCTTGGCCAGCGCCAGCCGCGTCTGCTCCCCGCCGGACAGGACGCCCACCTGCTTGTCCACCGCCGACCCTGAGAACAGGAATGCGCCGAGCAGCTTGCGCACGTCGCTGGTGGACAGCATCGGGGCCGAGTCGTTGAGCTCGTTGAAGACGGTGTTGTCGGCGTCGAGCGCCTCGATCTGGTGCTGCGCGAAGTACGCCACGCGCACGCTGCTGCCCAGCTCGCGGGTCCCGCCCTCGAAGTCCAGGACGCCGGCAAGGATCTTGAGCAGGGTCGATTTGCCGGCGCCGTTCGGACCGATGAGGGCCACCTTCTGGCCGCGCTCCAGCTGGAGGTCGAGGTCGCCGTTGTAGACGACGTTGTCGCCGTGGCGCTTCAGGATGTCGGTCAGTGTGATCACCGTACGGCCGCTGCGCACCGGCTCGGGAAACCGGAACCTCACGGACTTTGCCCTGGCGCCGGGGGAGGCGACGCGATCCAGCCGCTCCAGCGCCTTGACGCGGGACTGGACCTGGCGCGCCTTGGAGGCCTTGTAGCGGAACCGATCGATGAAGGCCTGGGTGTGCGCGATCTTGCGCTGCTGGTTCTTTGCCGCGGACTCCAGTTGCGCGATGCGCTCCGCGCGCTGCTCGACGAAGTCCGCGTAGTCGCCGACGTACTCCGTGGCGCGGGCGTCGTGAAGCTCGAGGACGCGATTCGCGACCTCGTTGATGAAGTCGCGGTCATGGCTGACGAGGACGATTGCCCCGGCGTACACGGCAAGAAATCCGGTGAGCCATTCGACAGACGCGAGATCGAGGTGGTTGGTCGGCTCGTCGAGCAGCAGCACGTCCGGGTTCTGAAGCAGCAACCGCGCGAGCGCGGTGCGCATCATCCAGCCACCGCTGAGGCGGCCGATGTCGTCGTCCATATCGGCATCGGCGAATCCAAGTCCGGCCAGGATGCGCCTTGCCTCAGCCTCCAGGCCGTAGCCACCCATGGCCTCGAACCGATGCTGGAGTCGGCCGTACTCGTCCATGAGCTCGTGAAGCTCTTCGTCGTCCGCCGCCTCCTCCAGCTCGGCTTCGATGTGACGCATGCGCCGCTCGATGCCGCTCACCTCGCCGGCGCCGGCGAGGACCTCGGCCAGCACGCTGCGCCCGCGGCTCTCCGCGACCTCCTGGCGCAGGTAGCCGATGACGGTGTCCCGCGCCCGCGTGATGGTGCCGGCATCCGGCTCCTGGTCGCCGGTGATGAGCTCCAGCAGGGTCGTCTTGCCCGCCCCGTTGGGCCCGACCACGGCGATGCGACGTCCGGCGCTGATCATCAGGCCGACGTCGCTGAACAGGTGCTGCGCCGCGTGGCTTTTCGACACGCCCGCGATCGTCACCAGGCTCATGGGGTGTCGAGGCGAGCGCCCGAGGTGTCGAAGCGCAGGCGCGTGGCCATCCCTGCGACCCCCGCTGCATTCCACGCCTTCTCGACCGCATGGGCCGATGAGGGCGAGTCGCAGACGGCCAGGACGGTCGGTCCGGCGCCCGAGAGGCATGCCCCGGCCGCACCGCGTTCGTAGGCGAGCTCCATCAGCTCGCGCGTGCCACGCAGGAGGGGCAGGCGGTACGGCTGGTGCAGCTCATCGGCCATGGCGGCGTGAAGCAGTCCGGCATCCGAGGTCATGATCGCGGTGGCCAGCAGTGCGCTGCGGCCCGCCTGGCGGGCGGCGATGGCATGCGAGACGGTCGAAGGCAGAGCCGAACGCATGTCGCGGGTAGAGCTTTCGCGCTGCGGGATGAACGCGACCGGGATCCAGGCCTCGGGCGCGCGGAAGCGGCGCAGGGTGACGCGCTCATCGGCTTCCGCCAGCGCCAGCGTGAAACCGCCGTACAGCGCCGCCGCCACGTTGTCCGGATGGCCCTCCAGACGCGCGGCTAGGGCAAGGAGCTCGTCGGCTTCCACCGTGCGCCGGCCGACGGCAGCGCCGAGGACAATTCCAGCCACGATGGCCGCGGCGCTGCTGCCCAGGCCGCGGGCGGTGGGAATCATGCTGGAGATCTCGAGTCGCCACGCGCTGGCGCCCGGCGCGGCCGAGACGCGCAGACCCTCGCGGAAGGAGCGGATCAGCAGGTTCTCCTCCGCCGGCTCGTTGTCGCGCGGCGCTCCCTCCCCCCGGGCGTTGAGCACGATGCCAGCCTCGTCGCCATGCCACAGCTCAGCGCGGAGCTTGAGCGAGAGCGCCACCGCGAAGCAGTCGAACCCGCTTCCGAGGTTGGCGCTCGAGGCAGGAACGTCGACGCTGGCGATGGGCGGCATGCGCGCCGAGTATAGGGTCGCGTCCACGGGGCCAAGCAGTGGCCCATCACGGTCGCGTCAGCTTGCGGGGGCGACCCGCTCGACGGCGGTGATCAGGTCGTCGAAGCCGAACGGCTTGGCGACGAACGAGGAGGCCGCGATCTCGGCCGCCCAATGCGCCGCGTCGCGCGCCGCGGTCATCACCACGATCGGCGTGCCGTGGCCGCGCCGGCGCAGCTCAGCGGCGAAGCCCCAGCCATCCATGACGGGCATGCGCATGTCAAGTAGGATCACATCGGGAGGATGGCCCTCGATGGCCTGCAACGCATCGACGCCGTTCGCCGCCTCCGCCACGTCGTAGCCCTCGATCTCGAGCATCGCCGAAACCGTTGCCCGGATGTCCGGCTCGTCATCGACGACGAGTACGCGCACCTCACGCATCGGCCGCGACCTCCGCTCCGGCTGCCGGCCATGGCGAATCTCCGCGCTGCTCAGCGGGCGACGGCGTCGGCCGGGCGGGAATGGCGACATGGAACGTGCTTCCGCCGCCGGCGGTCGCCTCGACCCACACCCGCCCACCGTGGCTCTCGACCATGCGACGGCAGATGTAGAGGCCCAGTCCCATCCCGGTATCGGTGATGCTCTGAACGTTCGAGCCGCGGTAGAAGCGTTCGAAGATGCGCTCCTGCTCGTTGTCCGGAATGCCGACGCCGTGGTCGACGACCGACATGCGAGCCTCATCACCCTCCAATCGCAGGTGCACCTCGGGAAGCTCGCCGCTGGCGGTGTACTTCAGCGCATTCTCGACGAGGTTATCGAGGACCTGCTCAATGCGCATTCGGTCGACAAGGCCGAAGAGGGGTTTGTCCGGCTGGACCACCTTCAGATCCAACCCGTTTTCGCGGAAGCGTTGCTCCACGGCATCCAGGATGACGCGCAGGTCGAGGGAGTGACGGTCCATCACCGCGCCGCCCTCCTCCAGGCGCTGGGCGTCGAGGAGCTCGCTCACGAGGTCTCGCAGCCGTCGCGCCTCGCGCGCGATGCGCTTGTCCCTGCTGGATCGACGGGTGCGGATGGATCTCGGGCCAGCCGCCTCTCCAGGAGCTCTGCCTGCCCAAGGACGACAGTGAGCGGCGTGCGCAGGTCGTGCGCGGCGGCCGGCATGCCGGAGAGCGGATGCCGTCTCAGCGCATCGTCGACGCGACCTCCGCATGGCGGTAACAGCCGATCACGTGGTCGTTCACCAGTCCGGCCGACTGCATGAACGCATAGCAGATGGTTGGGCCCACGAACCTGAAGCCGCGTGCCAGCAGGGTGCGCGACATCGCCACCGATGCCTCCGTCGTCGACGGCACCTCATTCATGATCCTCCATCGGTTCTGGATCGGCCGACCGTCGACAAACGACCACACCAGGCCGGCGAAGTCGTCTACCGCTCCGAGGGCTTGGGCGTTGCCGATGAATGCCGCGATCTTGGAAGCGTTCCGGACGATCCGCGCATCGGACATCAGGCGCTCACGGTCCGCATCCGTGTAGCCGGCAATGACGGTGGCGTCGAATCCGTCGAAGGCGGACCGATATCCCTCCCGCTTGCGCAGGATGGTGATCCAGGCCAGGCCCGCCTGTGCGCCCTCCAGGCAGAGCCGCTCGAAGAGCCGATGCGCGTCATGCAGTGGCACGCCCCATTCCGTGTCGTGGTAGGCCACGTACAGCGGGTCAGTGCCGGCCCATGCGCACCGCTGGAGATCGTCGGCAGTCATTGGGCGCACATCGCGCCAACGTCACAGGCCAAGGACGATACGCGCGATGAGGAAGTAGACCACCAGGCCGGACGCGTCGACGAGGGCCGTGATGAGCGGAACGCTCATGACCGCCGGATCGACACCGATGCGTCGCGCGGCCAGGGGCAGAACCGAACCCACCAGCGAGGCCAGCGTGCATCCCGCCACCAAAGTCAGGCAGACCACAGTGGCAATCCGCGCGTCCACGAGCAGCGAGATGGGCCCGAATGAGATCGCAGCCAGCGCGGCGCCGAGAACGAGTCCGGTGCTGCTCTCTCGAACGACCACCGGGACAAGGTCCGCCACGCGCACCTCGTTGACGGCCAGCGCACGCGTGATGGTGGTGGCTGACTGCGCCCCCGTGTTGCCGGAGGTGCCGATGACGAGTGGCACGAAAAGCGCCAACGTCACAACTGCCTCGAGCGTCGCTTCGAAGGCGGCCATCACGTTCACGGTGATTGCGCCGGCCGCAATGAAAACGATGAGCCACACGATTCGGCTCCTCGCGAGTTGCACCACCGATGTGGCGAGGTACGGGCGGCCGAGGGGCTCCGCGCCGCCGGCGCGGGCAAGGTCCTCCGTCTCCTCCTCTTCCAGGACCTCCATGGCGTCGTCCACGGTGACGATCCCCACCAGGCGGTCCTCGCCGTCGACAATCGGCAACGCCAGCAGGTCCGCCTCCCGCATGAGACGTGCGACCACCTCCTGGTCGGCGTCGACACGGGCGGAGAACACGTCGGTGTCCATCAGGTCGCCGATGAGGGTCGCGGGATCGGCCAGGACGAGGTCGCGCAGGCCCAGGGCGCCGACCAGCCGCCGATGGTCATCGGTCACCGGCAGGGCATAGATCGTTTCCGCCGAGCGGCCGATGCGCCGCAGCCGCTCGAGGGCATCGGCAACGGTCATGCCCGCACGGAGGCTTGCGACCTCCGGCGACATGAGACGACCCGCCGAGTCCTCCGTATACCCGAGCAGCGTGGCCGTCAGCTGGCGCTCGTTGGGCGACAGCCCGGCGAGCAGGCGTCGTGCGACCTTGGCCGGCATCTCCTCCGTCAGGCGGGCGCGGTCGTCCGGGTCCATCTCCTCGAAGAGCTGCCGCACGTTCGTCTCGCGCAGCCCCTCGAGGAGCTCCTGCTGGAGCGACGGGTCCAGCAGCTCGAACACCTCGAGCGCGCGATCACGCGCCAGCAGGCGGAAGGGGACGGCGCGAGCCTCGCGTGGCAGGCGGGCCAGCTCGTCGGCGATCTCCACCACATCGGCCTGTGCCAGCCAGCGGTCGAGCAGCTCCAGGTCGCCGCCGTCCAGCAGTTCGTCCAGCTCCACGGTCGGGACGGCGTCGGGGGTGCCGGTCAGGGTAGGTCGGGTCACACCCCGAGCATAGCGGTGCCGGTATGCTTGGCCGATGGAGGACGCTGCACCGGGTGGCCCGAGATCTCACCACGCCTCTGAGAACACGCAGGGACCAACAGCGTGACTGACGAAGAGGGGCCAATACGCGTGCTGCTGGTGGACGATCACGCTGTCGTTCGTCGCGGCCTGAGAGGGTTCCTCGAGCTGCTGAATGACTTCGACGTGGTGGGCGAGGCGGAAAACGGCCGCGAGGGCGTTGCCGCCGCCGACCGACTGGCGCCGGATGTGATCCTCATGGACCTGCTCATGCCGGAGATGGGCGGCCTGGAGGCGATTGCCGCCATCAAGCAGGAGCATCCCGAGATCGAGATCGTGGCGGTGACCTCCTTCATCGAGGAGGAGAAGGTGACCTCAGCGCTGGAGGCCGGGGCATCGGGCTACCTGCTCAAGGACGCGGAGGCGGAGGAGGTGGCCCAGGCCATCCGGGCCGCCTACCACGGCGAGGTGCACCTGGATCCGGCGGTGTCACGCCTGCTGGCGCAGCGCATGCGCGCGCGCAAGGACGCCGAGCCGGTCGAGCCCCTCACCGGGCGCGAGAAGGAGGTGCTCTCGCAGCTGGCCAAGGGCGCCAGCAACAAGGAGATCGCCTACGAGCTCGGCATCACCGAGCGCACGGCGCGCACCCACGTGTCGAACATCCTCGGCAAGCTCGGATTGGCATCCCGCACCCAGGCCGCCCTCTACGCGGTGGAGCACAAGCTGGTCTAGGGACCGATGCGCAGCGCCCTTGGCCGCCGGGATCGCGCGTGGGCTGGCTCGTCGGCCCTCAGTTGCGCTGAGTGCACCCAACCACGAAGCAACGGCGGGACTTACCCAAGAATTGCGCGTGGGCGCAACTTCTGATCCGATTGGGGAAACGTTCTGGCCGTAGATGCCCCGTGCTCCGTAAATCGGTGCGTTGATCGCAACTCGGGTGCGCGAACGCTCCGGCGGTGACGCGAACGCTCCGGCGGTGGATGGCGACTTCGTGCCGCTGAGTCGTGAGCCCTCCGCAGCCAAGGCCTCCGCTGCCCAAGGCACGAAGAAAACGCTCCGTCCCGGGCCGGACGGAGCGCTCAAAGGGATCGCGCAAAGGGATGAGGTTGCGGTCTATGCGGCGGTCGGGCGGAACCGCTCCGGGAGGACCGGTGCGACCGACTCGAGGGCGCTGCGGACGAAGCCCACCGGGCTGCCGTAGACGCGGAGGATGTCGACCACCACCAGGGTGATCAGCGCCACCTCGATGCCCTTGGCGATGAAGCCGAGGGTGAAGTACGGGCCCATCACGAGGTAGCCGGCGATCGTCAGGGCCGTGTAGCCCATCAGTGCGAGGCGCGGAAACCAGCTGAATCGCTTCACGATGGTGGCCGGAGAAGCGGCGCCGATCACGATCATCGTGGCCAGGCCCACATAGCCGAGCGCGTTGAGGGTGAACAACAGCCCACCCAGCGTCGAGTGGATGTAGGCGGTCGCGAGGGTGAGGCTGACGATGGCGACGGTGAGCACGGCGCCGGCGGTGCGGCTGCGCAGGAGCTGGGTCACGGGCGGAACCTCCGAATCTTCGTGTCGACGCCGGGATCGGCATCGGTGGTCTCGATGCCCAGATTCTCTCGCCACTGAATCCGCAGGGAATCGGGCATACAGGGCAGACGGCGTCGGGACAAGTGCCCCACCGCACACCGGCCGAATGACGTAGTCGGACCGACGCGCACCATGGCGTATCCTCTCGACGGCCATGACCCGAGCATCCCGCATTCGTCGGCCTGTGATCCAGCCGACGTCCCCCGAGCAGCCCGACACGCACGCGATGCTGGCCCACGCCGTGGAAGAGGCCGCGCGCCTGCTCAAAGCAGACGGGGCGATGGTCTACCTCGTCGAGGACGACCGGCTGCGCTTCGCCGTCGACGCCGGAATCCGCAACGAAGAGGCCCGGCAGCTCATTCGCGGCCTGTCGCTGCCGGTGGGCGTTGGTCTATTTGGGCACGCCGTGGCCACGGGCGAGGTGGTCGTCTCGCAGAACTATCGCCACGACAAGCAGTTCCAGCACTCTGCGGTCGCAGACCGGATCGTCGCGGTCGCCAATATGCGATCGATGGCCGCGGCACCGCTCATCGCGGAGGGCGAGGTGATCGGTGCGCTGGGCGCCTACTCGTCTCGTGCCAATGACTTCGATGAGGCCGAGATCGCCCTTCTGCGCGCCCTGGCCGATCACGCCGCCGCGACGGTCGCGAACCAGCGTCTCATCGATCGGCTCGCTCGCTCCCAGGAAGAGCTCGCCCACCGGGTCGAAGCCCAGCGCACGCTGGCCGAGATGGCAGCGCAACTCACATCGCTGCGGACTCCTTCCGAGGTGCTCACACAGACGCTCAAGGCGGCGGTGCGCCTGCTCAGGGGCCGTGGCGGGCAGATCGGCATGGTCATCACCCACCCGGATGGCTCGATGCGCTGGGGAGACGGCCACTCACTCGTGCACGGGGAGCTCGCGCCCTTTACAAAGTACGACCACACGACGGTCGACGACGGCGTATCGGGGCGCGCCCTGCATGAGGGCCGCGTCTCATGGACCGATGATTACCTGATCGACGCTTCCTTCGCGCACGATCGGCCGTCAGACGAGATCGCCAGCGGGCTGGGGATCAGGGCCGTCATTGCCGCGCCGCTGATCGGCGCTTCTGGAGTCATCGGCGTCATTGGCGTCTACGCGGAAGAGCCATCCGCCTTCGACGCCGATGCCCGCGAGCTGCTGGGCCTGCTGGCCGACCAGGCCGCCATCGTCCTCGCCAACGCGCGCCTGGACGAGCAGTTGGGCGAGGAGTCCGCGGCCCTGGCGCGCCAGACCGCTTCCCAGCGCCGCCTTCTCCAGATCAACGAGCGTCTGCTTTCTACCCTGGATCCGGCGTCGGTCCTCGAGCTCATCGCCGATGGACTCAAGACCGTGGTCTGGTACGACTATCTCGGCGTCTACCGTGTCGATCCATCCGAGGGCCTGCTGCGCCCTGTGCTGGCGCGAGACCGCAACGCGGAAGCCGTCCTGGGCTTCCCCATCCCTCGCGGCCAGGGTGTCACGTGGTGGAGCGTGGAGCACCGCGAGCCGGTGCTCCTCAACGATGCCCTCAGCGACCCGCGTGTCATCCGCATCCCGGGCACGCCCGACGAGCCCGAGGCGATCATCATCGTGCCGCTCATCAGCGGCGACGAGGTCAGCGGTGCCATGAACATCGCGCGCCGTGGCGGGGTCGAGGTGGCATTCAGCGCCGCCGATTTCGAGCTTGTCCAGCTCTTCGCCGGCCAGGCGGCGGTGGCGATCACCAACGCTCGCTTGTACGAGCAGCTCCGCCAACTGTACGCGGAGGTTGAGGAGTCGGAGCGCCGGTACCGGCACCTGGTCGACAACTCGCCCGACATTGTGTGGAGCGTCGACGACGAGGGGAATTTCAACTTCTTCAGCGATTCGCTCGAGGCTCGCACCGGCTGGAAGGCGCAGGACCTGCTCGGTCGGCACTTCACGACCTTCGCCGGCGAAGGGACCCTGCCGTCGGCCGTCTCGGCCTGGGCGAGGCTCCAGTCGGAACCGAACCGCGAGCAGCGCGTGCGCCTTGATCTGCCACTGCCCGATGGGCGCCTCGCGCAGACCGAGGTGGCGATGACCGGGACGGTGGTGGATGGCCGCTTCGCAGGCGCGCATGGATCAGTGCGCGACATCAGCGAGCGCGAGCGCCTCGAGGGCGACCTGCGCGGGCAGGCCGCCGAGCTGGCGGCCAGCCAGGAGCGCGCGCATCTCGCTCGCGAGCTCCATGATTCGGTCACACAGGCGCTCTTCAGCATGGGTCTCACCCTGCGCACCCTGGAGCTGCTGCTCGGCGTCGATGAAAGTGCGGCCAGGACCAAGCTGGGAGAGGCGCGCGAGCTCCAACAGGACGCGCTGGCCGAGATGCGAACACTCCTCTTCGAGCTGCGACCCGCGTCGCTCGAGTCCGATGGCCTGGTGCAGGCGCTGCGCACCCACGCAACCGCCGTTCAGCGTCGTACGGGCCTGGTGATCGTCGTTGACGCCGAGCCGATAGACCGTCTGCCGCTGACGTCCGAAGAAGCCCTGTATCGCATTGGCCAGGAGGCGCTTCACAACGTGGTCAAGCACGCCAACGCGGAGAACGCGACCATTCGCATCCTGCGCGAGGGCGATCGCATCAGGGTGTCGATCACCGATGACGGCGCCGGCTTCGAGCCCGAGCAGGTTCCGCGCGGCCACCTGGGGCTCATCGGCATGCGTCAGCGAGTCGACCTGGTCGGGGGCGACCTGCGGGTGGAGAGCCGAACCGGCGGCGGCACCATCATCGAGGCCAGCGTCCCTATCGACGAGGTTGAGTCGGCGGAATGACGTAGGGCCCGCTGCGCCATCCGGCCAGCGTGCGTTGCCCTTTGAAGCGCTACCTTGCCTCCATGACCTTCAGCCCGCGCCCCGCTGCGCCCTCGATCCCGAGGCTGGTGATCGTTGATGCCGATCGCCGCGTCCAGCAGAGCCTGGCGGATCTGCTGGGCGTCAGCGGAGAGGTCGACGTGGTCGGCCGCGCAGGTGACGTGCGCGCCGCGCTCAAGGAGGTGGAGCGCCGGCATCCGGATGTCGTGCTCGTCGACCCGCGCCTACCTGACTTGGAGGCCGGGCTCGCGCTCATCCGTGGTCTGGGAACCGCGTGGCCCGGGCTGCGGATCGTGACGACGGGCTGGAACGACACGGATGGCCACTCCGTTGGCGACCCAACCACGCTCTACGTGAGCAGGACCGGGTCGCCGGAAGAGTTCGTGTCGGCCATCGTGGCCTGCTGCGCGCGCTAGAGCCCCATCGCGTCCCGGATCGCGGCGAAGCCGGGCGGGATCGGCGTCAGCGAGCCCTCCTCCGCCTGCACCACGTCGGGATCCTTGAGGCCGTGGCCGGTGAGCACGCACACGACGACCTCGGATGGACCGATGCGCCGATCCGCGGCGAGCCGCCGCACCCCGGCCACCCCGGCTGCCGACGCAGGCTCGCAGAAGACGCCCTCGAGCTGGACGACCATGCGCTGCGCCTCGAGGATCTCGTCGTCGGTGACGGTTTCGATCAGTCCACCCGACTGGTCTCGGGCGGCAACCGCGCCATGCCACGACGCCGGGTTGCCGATCCTGATAGCGGTCGCCACCGTCTCGGGCGCCTCGATGGGCTCGCCCCGCACGATGGGGGCCGCACCCTCGGCCTGGAAGCCGAGCATGCGCGGGAGCTTGGCATCGGGCGTATGGCCGGCATCGGCATAGCGACCGAAGCCCTGCCAGTAGGCGGTGATGTTGCCGGCGTTGCCGACGGGCAGCGCCAGCGCGTCGGGAGCTTTGCCGAGAGCATCCACGATCTCGAAGGCGCCGGTCTGCTGTCCCACCAGCCGGTCGGGGTTGGTCGAGTTCACCACCACCGCCACGCCCTCGTCACCCAGCCGTCGCACCGCGCTGAGGGCGGCGTCGAAGTTGCCATCGACCATGATCAGGCGCGCCCCGGCGGCCAGAGCCTGGGCCAGCTTGCCACGCGCGACCTTGCCGGCAGGCAGGATCACGTGGCAGGGCAAGCCGGCGGCGGCGGCGTAGGCGGCGGCCGAGGCGGACGTGTTCCCGGTCGAGGCGCACACGATGGCGCGCGCGCCGCCCGCGACCGCCCGGTTGACGGCCAGCACCATGCCGCGGTCCTTGAACGAGCCGGTCGGATTCATGCCCTCGAACTTCAGGTGGAGCCGCTCCAGGCCCATCTCGGCGCCCAGCCGTCGCGCGTGGATCAGCGGCGTGCCGCCCTCGCCCAAGGTGATCGGGAAGCTCTCGTCGTCGCGGGCCAGCAGATCGCGGTAGCGCTCGAGCAGGGCCTTCACCGCTCGGTGAGCGCCTCGCGCACGATGCGGGCCTGCTCGACCTGGTGCGCTGCCGGATATCCCTCGGCCGGGCGCGAGCGCTCGGGGCGACTGATGTCGCCCAGGGGGATCTTGTATGGGACCAGGTGCCGAATTCGGGGCAGCACGAACTTGCGCGCGCCCATGTTGCGCGGTTCTTCCTGGACCCATGCGAACGACTGGATCGTCTGGTATCGGTCGATCACCACCTGGAGCTCGTCAGTGGGGAACGGATACAGTCGTTCCACCCGCACCACCGCCACATCGGACGCCGCTTCGAACGCATCGGAGCCGATGAGGTCGTAGTAGACCTTGCCGCTGCACAGCAGCAGACGCCGGACCTGCGCCGCCGCCGCCGCATCGGTCGCGAAGCGTGGGTCGTCGATGACCGACTGGAACGTGCCGGTTGCCAGCTCGGAGCGGCGCGACGCCGCCTGTGGCAGGCGCAGCAGGGACTTCGGCGTCATCACCACCAGGGGTCGCGCGTCGTGATGGCGCGCCTGGCGCCGCAGCAGGTGAAAGTACTGCGCCGGGGTCGTCGGGTAGACGACGCGGATGTTCCCCTCGGCCCCGAGCGCCAGGAAGCGTTCCAGCCGCGCCGATGAGTGCTCCGGCCCTGAGCCTTCGTAGCCATGCGGCAGGAGGAGCGTCAGCCGGGACGTCTGTCGCCACTTTGCGAGCCCCGAAACCAGGAACTGGTCGATGATGATCTCCGCCCCGTTGACGAAGTCGCCGTATTGCGCCTCCCACAGCACCAGCGCGTCGGGGGCGGTGACCGCGTAGCCGTACTCGAAGCCAAGACAGGCGTACTCGCTCAGGGGCGAGTTATGAAGCTCGAAGCTCGCCTTCGACCCCGGCAGGTGCTGGAGCGGCACGTGCCGCTCCCCGCTGCGAGCGTCCCATAGCCCGGCGTGCCGCTGGCTGAACGTGCCGCGCACCGTGTCCTGGCCGGTGAGGCGGATGGGGGTGCCTTCGCGCAGGAGCGCCGCGAAGGCGAGCAGCTCGGCATGGCCCCAGTCGATGCGCGCCTCATCCGCGTCGAGTGCCACCGCCCGCCGCTCGAGCTGCTTCACCAGCTTGGGATGGATGGCGAAGCCCGCCGGCACCGTACCCAAGCCGTCGTTGAGCTTGCGCAGCGTCTTCAAGGGCACGGCGGTCTCCGGCTCGGAGACCGGCTGTTCGGGCGGCAGCGCTTCGGAGCCGCGGTCCAGCTCCTTCTCGCTCTCGTCGACACCCTTGCGGACCGACGCCTGGCGCCGCGCCAGGTCGCGCTGCATCTCCTTGACCATGCGGGCAGCCTGCTCGGCGCTGATCACGCCGGCCTCCACCAGTTGGGCCTGGTACAGCTCGCGCACGGACCGATGCTTGGCGATGCTGGCGTACATGGCCGGCTGCGAATAGGCCGGCTCGTCGCCCTCGTTGTGCCCGTAGCGCCGATACCCCACCAGATCGATCACGAAGTCGTGGCCGAAGCTCTCGCGGTACATCATGGCAAGGCGGGCGGCGGCCAGGCACGCCTCGGGATCGTCGGCGTTGACGTGGACGATCGGCGCGTCAAAGCCCTTGGCCAGATCGGAGCTGTAATCGGTCGATCGGCCCTCTCGCGGGCCGGTGGTGAAGCCGACCTGGTTGTTGGCGATGAGGTGCACGGTCCCGCCGGTGGAGTACCCGTCCAGCCGCGCCAGGTTGAGCGTCTCGGCCACCACCCCCTGTGCCGCGAACGCCGCGTCTCCGTGAATGAGCAGCGGGAGCGTGTTGGCGTGGTCGAGATGCGCGATCGGTCCGGATCGGTCGGTCTGCTCGGCGCGCGTGCGCCCGGTGATCACCGGATTGACCGCTTCCAGGTGGCTCGGATTGGGCGAGAGGATGACACGCACCTCCTCGTCGTCCGCGGTCAGGTAGCCGCCCTCGGCTCCCAGGTGGTACTTCACGTCGTCCGAGCCGCCCTTTGGCGACGTGGGCGCCTCCACGCCGGCGCGCCCCGCCTCGAACTCGGACAGGATGGCCTCGTAGCTGACGCCGACCACGTGTGCCAGCACGTTCAGCCGGCCGCGGTGCGCCATACCGATGACGACCTTGCGAGCTCCCTGGTCGGCGGCATCGCCCAGGATCACATCGAGCATCGGCACCATGCTGTCCAGGCCTTCGATGCTGAAGCGCTTCTGCCCCAGGTAGGCCTTGTGGAGGAACCGCTCCAGCGTCTCGACGCTGATGAGCCGCTCGAGCAGCGCGACCCTGTCGTCGTCCTCCATGGGCCGCCGATGCTCGCCCGACTCGATCACGCGGCGGAGCCAGACGCGCTCGGTGTGCGAGCCGATGTGCTCGACCTCGTAGGCGATGGTGCCCGAGTACGTCTGGCGCAGATGCGGGAGGGCTTCGGCCAGGGTGGCTCCCGGCACGTAGATGCGCAGCAGCTCGGCCGGGATGGCCTCCATGCTCGCGGGGCTCAGACCCAGGGGCGCCGGGTCGAGGGCGGGATCGCCCGGCGGGGCGGCGCCGAGCGGATCGAGCTGTGCCGCCATGTGGCCGAAGTGGCGGTAAGCCTTGATCAGGGCCATGGCGGCGGCGACCGCCTTGAGCTGCTCGTGGGTGTCGCTGTCGGTCGCAGACGGCGGTGGGGCTCCGGCGGCCTCGGCGGCCGCCGGCATCGGCTCAGCAGAGGTCACGTCCGCCGTGCGCGCGCCCATGGCGCCGAAGGCATCGGCATAGAAGTCGTCCTCGCCGGAGAGCAGGTCGTCGATCCGCTTGAGGAAGAAGCCCGACTCGGCGCCCTGGATGATGCGGTGATCGTAGGTGGAGGTGATGGTCATGCGCCGATCGCCGCCGACCGTCTTGATGGTCCCCGTGGCGACGATGGTGCCCTGGTTCGGCATGAGCCGGGGGACCGACGCGCTGGTGCCCAGCGTGCCGGGATTCGTGAGCGTGATGGTGGCGCCGACGAATTCATCGGCTGCAAGCTTGTTGGTCCGGGCCTTCTCGACGACCTCCTCGTAGCGGGCGTGGAAGGCGGCGAAGTCCATCTGGTCGGCGGCCCTGATGACCGGCACCACCAGGAAGCGGCTGCCATCGGTGCGCTCCACGTCCACCGCCAGGCCCAGGTTGATGCCGCCCGGGTCGACGCGATAGGCCTGCTCGTCGATGGTCGCGAAGTAGTGGCTCATGCTCCGTTGCGCCGTCGCGGCCTGCACGATCGCCCAGCCGATGAGGTGGGTGAAGCTCACCTTGCGCGGCGCGATCTGCCCATTGAGCTCCTTCCGGCGTGCCTCGAGCGTGGCAACGTCGATCTCGCGGAAGCTCGTGGCGGTGGGCACGCCCAAGCTGGCCACCATGTTCCTCGCCAGCGCTGCGGCAGGACCCTTGATGAGGGTTGCACCTTTCGGGGCCGATGCGGCGGTCGGGGCAGCATCAGCCGCTGGTGTCCCGGCCGCGGGAGCCTGCTGGCTGCCATTGGTCGGCTCCGCGGCCGTCGCGACCGGCTCGAAGCCGCCGGCGCCAGAGTCGAAGAGGCTGCGCCATTGCGGATCCACGCTCGCAGGGTCGCGCCGGTACCGCTCGTACAGGTCGGCGACGTAGCCGGCGTTGAGGAGATTCAGCTCATCCAGGGTCGAAGACATGTCCCATCAAGGATACGGCGCCGAACCGCACTCGCGAGGCGCACCTCGCGTCGGCTAAGCCTCGGCTCCGCTCGCCGTTGTGTGTCGGCCTGGAACAATACGCGCGTGGCGGCACATTGCACGGCCGATGCGGCCTCGGCAATGTGCGCTCAAAGGGACAATGTGCAGGCCGCGTCGGAGCTGGTGGGCCGCCGGCCGCTGAGTAGGATGGCGGCATGGATCTGAACGCGGACCTGGGCGAGAGCTTCGGCCACTGGACGCTGGGCGACGACGATGGCCTGGTCCAGCACATCACCAGCGCCAACCTGGCCTGCGGCTTTCACGCCGGCGACTTCCGAGTGATGGAGGCGACCGTCGCACTGTGTCGCCGGGCAGGGGTGGCCGTGGGCGCGCAGCCGGGCTACCCGGACCTCATGGGCTTCGGCCGTCGGCCGATTCCCTTCGAGCCGGACGAGGTCGAGTCGCTGGTGCGCTACCAGATCGGCGCGCTCGATGCCTTCTGTCGCGCCCACCGCGTCGAGATGCGGCACGTCAAGCCGCACGGTGCCCTCTATAACCAGGCCGCCGCCGACCCTGCCCTGGCCGTTGCCATCGCTCGTGCGGTCAGCCGTTTCAGCCGGGAGCTGGCCATCTTCGGCCTGGCCTCCTCGCAGCCGATGGCGTCCGCCGCCGCGGACGCGAAGCTCCGCTTCATCCCCGAAGCCTTCGCCGACCGCCGCTACCTGGCCGACGGCTCGCTCCAGCCGCGCACCGAGCCTGGTTCGCTCATCACCGATGCCGACGCCGCCGCCGCGCAGGCCGTTGGTGTCACCCAGGGCGCGGTCACGGCGGTCGACGGGTCGCGGCTGGAGCTTCGGGCGGAGAGCATCTGCTGCCACGGCGACACGCCCGGCGTGGTGGAGATCGCCGCCGCCGTGCGCCGGGCGATCGAGGCCGCCGGCGTGGTGGTGTCCGCTCCTTGATTCGGCCATTCGGGGAATCGGCGCTGCTGGTCGAGCTCGGAAGCGCCGAACGCGCCCAGGCGCTGGCGGCCTCCATCCGCGACAACACCATCGGTGGAATCGTTGCCGTCGTGCCCGGCGCCGAGTCCGTGCTCGTGGAGCTCGATCCGTGGGAGATCGAATCAGAACGGGTGGCCCATGCCCTCGAAGGGCGCCTTGCCAGGACGGCGGAACTCGCCCCCATCGGGCGTCTGCGCAGGATTCCGGTGATCTACGGCGGCGAGCACGGGCCGGACCTGGCGGATGTGGCGAAGCTGTGCGGCCTCACGCAGGCCGAGGTGATCGAGCGCCATGCCGCCACGGAGCTGCGGGTTCTGTTCCTGGGCTTCGCGCCGGGCTTCGCGTACCTCGGCGGGCTGCCGGACGAGCTGCACGTGCCGCGGCTGGCGACGCCCCGCACCCGCACGCCGGCCGGGTCGGTGGCCATCGCCGGTTCGATGAGCGGCATCTACCCGGCCGACCTTCCGGGCGGCTGGCGCGTCATTGGCCGAACGTCGCTCGTCCTGTTCGACCCGCGTGGCGACCCGCCCGCATACCTGGCTCCCGGCGACACCGTCCGCTTCGAGCCGATATCGGGATGATCGAGGTTCTGGTTCCCGGGCCGCTGACATCGGTGCAGGACGCATTTGGGCGACCGGACTGGCGTCACCTCGGGGTACCGGTGGGAGGCGCCGCCGATGCATGGAGCGCCCGACTCGCCAACCGGATGGCGGGCAACTCCGACAACGACGCGCTCCTCGAGATCACCCTGGGCGGTCTCGAGCTCCGCTGCGAGACGGCAGCGAACGCGGCGCTGGTCGGCGGGATGAGCGTCTCGGTCGATAGCCTGCCGGTTGCTGCCAACGCTGTCTTCCCGGCGCGCGCAGGATCGGTCATCCGCGTTGATCCCGGATCCGGTGCCCGGGGCTACCTGGCGGTCGCCGGCGGCATCATGGTCCCGCCGATCCTGGGCTCCCGCTCAACGGACCTGCGCAGCGGCTTCGGCGGACACGATGGGCGCGCGCTGCGGTCCGGCGACCTGCTGGAGATCGGCTCCTCTTCCACCACCCCAAGGCGTTGGACCGGGTCTCGCCCAGACGGTCCCATCCGCATCGTTCCCGGACCTCACGCGACGGGGATCTCGCTGGACGGAGAGTGGACGGTGGGCACGGAGGCCGACCGGACCGGCGTCCGTCTCGACGGCCGCCGCCTCGAGGCGCTGGGCGAGGTGCCGTCCATGGGCCTCCCCCTGGGCGCCGTGCAGGTGCCTCCCGATGGCCGCCCCATCGTGATGCT
The DNA here is from genome assembly GCA_013694795.1 of Chloroflexota bacterium. Classification (GTDB taxonomy): domain Bacteria; phylum Chloroflexota; class Limnocylindria; order QHBO01; family QHBO01; genus JACDBZ01. Next base: position 17,724 of record JACDBS010000084.1, read on the forward strand.
GGCCGATCGACCGGTCACCGGCGGCTATCCGGTGCCGGCCTGCGTCATCCGTGCCGATGTCGGTCGCGTGGCCCAACTGCGGCCTGGTGACAAGGTCACGTTCGCATCGGTCTCGCTGGGGGAGGCGCGCGAAGCGCTGGCATCCGCGGAGGCAGAGCTCGCTGCCCTCGAGGCACCTGGTGACGAGAATCTCGGTTGGACCGGCTCACACGAATGAGCCGTCAGGCGAGGATGGCGCGCAGGGCCTCGGGGCTCACGTTACGGCCGGTGATCACGATGGCAACGTTGCGTCCGCCGACATCCGCGACCCCGCCGAGAAGCGCGGCAATGCCCAGGACGGCGCTGCCCTCGAGCAGGAGATGGGGAACCTCGAGCGCCCAGCGCATGGCATCGGCGATGGC
>JACDBS010000089.1 GCA_013694795.1 Chloroflexota bacterium
CACGGCGGCGGGATCCAGACCTGGTACTGGCACATGCAACCGGGCGTCGTGGTCAGCCCCGGCACCATCGTGACGAGCGAGTCGGTCGTTGGTTACGAGGGCAGCACCGGCATGTCGACCGGCTGCCACGTCCACTTCGCGGTCAACGACAACGGCGTCTGGCAGAACCCGCGCAACTACCTGCCCTAGCCACCGCACCCCGACGCGGGCCTGCGTGCGATTGCGCCGGTACATCGGCCCAGGTCTGGCAGGAACGGGCTCGTCGCGCACCCTCCGAGCGTGACCCGCGCCGATGTATCGGCGGAATTCGACCCGGCGTTCGTCTCAGGCGCGATTGCGCGGATGTATCGGCGCGCCGTGAGCGTGGGCCGCGCATGGAACCGTCGCTCAGGTCAATCGAAGGCCGATAGATCGGCCACATCGCGCGCAGCGCAGTGTCCGAGCGCCATTGCGGAGAGGCATCGGCCGCCATTTGCCATTGGCGGCAGCCCGGGCGCGATTGCGCAGATACATCACCGATGCATCGGCGATCGGAAAGGGCTAGGCCCCGACGGGCTCCCGAACAGCCGGTAGGTAGAGCCGGTCGACGTACTCGGTCAGCATGCGGGCCGTGCTGAACTGCCAGAGGGCGGAGGCGATCGACGCGCGCATGGTCGAAACCCAGGCAGTGGGCACGCCATCGGTGCGGTCGAAGAAGCGCGGCACGATCTCCTCCTCCAGCAGCCGATACAGCTCGCTGGCATCGGCGAAGTCCTGCGCATCCTCGTCGCCGTCCGGGTCGCGGTCGCCAATCGCCCATCCATTCGAGCCGTTGAATCCCTCGTCCCACCAGCCATCCAGGATGGAGACCGACGGGATGCCGTTGATGGCAGCCTTCATGCCGGAGGTGCCGGATGCCTCCATCGGCCTGCGCGGGTTGTTCAGCCAGATGTCCACGCCGCCAATGAGGAACCGCGCGATGCGCATGTCGTAGTCCTCGACGACGAAGACCCGCCCCCGCAGCCGATCCGACCTGGAGAGGGTGAAGATGCGCTGGATCACCTGCTGGCCAGGTCGGTCGGCCGGATGCGCCTTGCCGGCGATCACGACCTGGACCGGGCGCTCGACCGATGACAGGATGCGGGACAGGCGTTCCTCGTCGCTGAAGAGAAGATCGGAGCGCTTGTACGTCGCAAAGCGGCGAGCGAAACCGATGGTGAGCGCGTCGGGGTCAAGCAATCCCCGCACCTCCCGCAGGGTCGCCGGCGACTCGCCGTGGCGTGCGAGCTGGCGCGCCAGGCGACCCTCCAGGAAGCCGTCCATCTCGCGCTTCTGCTGCTGATGCGCGCTCCACAGCTCCTCGTCCGGAACGGCGTCGAGTCTGTCGCCCAGCGGACCCCCGATTGCCCCCTTGACAAGTCGCCGCACGGGGCGTCCGAGCCATGTCGGGACGTGGACGCCGTTGGTGATGGCGGCGATCGGGTGCCCGGCCAGCTCCTGCCACGTCTCGGTCGCCGTCCGGCCGTGGAGCTGCGACACGGCATTGGCATCGCTGGCATGTCGCAGCACAAAGGCGGTCATGTCGAACGGGGCATTCGGGTCATCGGTGTGTCCGCGACCCAATTCCAGCAGCTCGGAGGGCTCGGCCCGCGCGGCTTCGAACCAGGCAGCCAGGGCCGGGGTGACCAGCTCGCGGCCGAAGACCTCGTTGCCGGCCGGGACGGGCGTGTGGATGGTGAAGACGGCGTCGCGGCCGACGCGGCGGAGGGCCTCGGCAGCGGCCAATCCCGGCTGGCCGGCCACGAGCTCGCGGGCGCGTTCGAGCAGGAGGAAGGCCGAATGCCCTTCGTTGAGATGCCAGACCGCCGGCTGGATCCCGAGCGCGCGCAGGGCGCGGACGCCGCCGATGCCCAGTACCAGCTCCTGGCACAGACGCATCTCGCGGCCGCGGACGTAGAGGATGTGGGTGATCGGTCGGTCGGCCTTGTCGTTGGTCGCGATGTCGGTGTCGAGCAGCAGGATCGGCACGCGCCCGACCTGCGCAACCCAGACTGCGGCGTGCACCTCGCGATCGGCGATCTCGACCGTCACCTCGAGCGGAGCACCGTCGAGCCCACGCGCCCTGCGCAGGGGGAGCTGGTTTGGATCGAGGTCGGGCTGCGCGTGCTCCTGGTGGCCATCGGCGTCGATCTGCTGGCGGAAGTAGCCGCGGCGATAGAGAAGGCCGATGGCGACGAACGGAAGTGCCGCGTCCGACGCGGACTTGCAGTGGTCTCCGGCCAGGATGCCGAGGCCGCCCGAGTAGATCTGCATCGATTCGTGGATGCCGAATTCGGCACAGAAGTACG
>JACDBS010000092.1 GCA_013694795.1 Chloroflexota bacterium
CGTGGCTCTCCTGTGCGAGGGCCATATCCTGATCGAGGACGTCCCGGGCGTCGGAAAGACCATGCTGGCCAAGGCCCTGAGCCAGAGCATCGGCTGCGTCTTCCGCCGCATCCAGTTCACGCCCGACCTGCTGCCCTCGGACGTGACGGGCATGTCGATTTTCAACCAGAAGACCGCCGAGTTCGAGTTCCGCCCAGGACCGATCATGGCGCAGGTCGTCCTGGCTGACGAGATCAACCGCGCCACCCCCAAGACGCAGAGCGCGCTGCTCGAGTGCATGGAGGAGCGCCAGGCGACCATCGATGGCGTGAGCTATCCGATGCCGTCACCGTTCCTCGTCATCGCCACCCAGAACCCGATCGAGTACGAGGGCACATTCGCCCTCCCCGAGGCTCAGCTCGACCGCTTCATGCTCCGCCTGCGGCTGGGATACCCGAAGCCGATGGAGGAGATCGTCATCCTTGACGAGCAGAAGCGACGCCATCCGCTCGAGCAGGTGGACCAGGTACTGGGGCTCGACGAGCTGCGCGAGATGCAGGCCGCCATCAAGGAGGTCTACGTCGACCAGGCCGTGGCCGAGTACATCGTGCGGCTGGTGCATGCCACCCGCGAGCACCCGGACGTTTACCTTGGCGCATCGCCGCGTGGGTCCATCAACCTGTATCGGTCGGGACAGGCGTACGCGGCCCTGGCGGGGCGTGACTACGTGATTCCCGACGACATCAAGCACCTGGCGGTGGCCGTCCTGTCACACCGGCTCATCGTGAAGAGCCAGGCATCGCTGCGGGAGGTCGACCCCGAGCAGATCGTGCGCGAGATCCTGGCGTCGGTGCCGGTGGCCGAGGCGGCGGCCGCCGCGGAGACGGGTCGCGCCCGCATCTCCTGACACGCCATGCGCATATTCAACCGTCACCTGCGGCTGCTCTTCCTGGCAACCGCGCTCGTCGTGGCGGCCTTCAGCACGGGCATCGACTTCCTCTTCTTTCTCGTCTATCTGACCGCGGCGATCCTGATCGGCTCATGGCTCTACGCCCGACGCGGGCTGCGTGGGGTCCGCGCCGACTACCGCGTGCTCAACCCGCGCACCCACGTCGGACAGGTGCTCCAGGCGATGTATCGCATCGAGAACCACGATCGCCTGGCAAAACCCTGGATCGAGTGCTGGAACGAGTCGACCATGCCCACCAGCCTTCCCGGCCGGGTGATCGGCATCCCGGCGCGCGGGACGCGTCAATGGTTGGCCAAGGTGACGTTGACGCGGCGGGGAAGCTACCGGCTGGGCCCCCTGCGCGTGCGGACCGGCGACCCGTTCAGCCTCTTCAGCACGGACATGACGGTCGGCAGCGCGACGAATGTGGTCGTCTTTCCGGAGGTCGTGCCGCTGCCGCACTGGCGCCTTCCGCCCTCGCCGATCGACGGGAGCACGCCGGTTCGGCGGCGCTACGAGGCCGCAACGCCGCTGGTGAGCGGCGTCCGCCCGTATGTCCACGGTGACGCCATCAACCGCATCCACTGGCTGTCGAGCGCGCGCCACGGCGAGCTTCATGTCAAGGAGTTCGACCTGGAGCAGGCGGCCGACCTGTGGATCGCGCTCGACCTCGACCGCAGCGTGCATGCCGGCATCGGGACCGATGCGTCCGTGGAGGCCGCGGTGACCGTCGCGGCCTCCATCGCGCTGCGCACGCTGTCCGACAATCGCTCCGTGGCCATGACCGCCTCCGCGCGCCGCATCCAGGTCCACCAGCCCGATCGCGGGCCGCGGGTGGAGCAGAAGCTGCTGCACCTGCTGGCCAACGTGCAGGCCGATGGGGCTCACCCGCTGGCGGAGGTGATCAACGCCACCCTGCCGCAGCTGCGTCGGGGCATGACGCTGTGCATCATCACCGGATCGACCGACCGCGCCTGGGTGCGCGGGCTGGCCGCGCTTCGACGACGCGGCGTTGCGGCGCTCGTGATCCTCATTGATCGCTCGTCCCATATCGGCGCGGATCCGGACGACCATGCGCGCGCCGAGCTGGCCGCCGTGCGGCACGCGCTGGCCGAGTACGGCATCGAGCACCGCCTGGTGCGGCGTGGCGACGATATCGCCGTGGCCGTCGGTGGCAGGGTGCGCTCGCGTGCCTGACCTTCGCGGGCGCCTCGTCTACCCGCGCGCCGGCTGGCTGAGCCTGGGCCTGCTGGCGGTCATGGCGCTCGCCGTGGTCTGGTCGGTGCAGGGGGCGATGTGGCTGGAGCAGATGGACTTCCTGCCGCCGGTGGCACTGTGGGCCGTGCTGGCCGGCGCGCTGCTGGGGGCGCTGCGCTCGAGCATCGTCTGGACGTTGCCACTCGGCGCCGTCACCGGAGCAGCGGTGGTGCTGTGGTCCGTGGGCGGCGAGTACTTCACCCCACTCGAACCCGGTGCCCGCCTGCTCGCGCTGCGGACCGATGCCATCGAGTGGCTGGCCGTCGTGCTGCGCACGGGCTATCCGGCCCAGATGTCGCCGTACGCCATCGGCCTTGGCGCGCTGATGTTCGCGACCGCATTTGCCGCCGCGTACGCGGTGTACCGCCATCACCGCGTGCTCGACGCGATCCTTCTGCTCGGCGCCGCGATCATCACGAACATGTCGGCAACCTTCACCGACCTGTTCGGGCACCTCCTCCTCTTCGTGATCGCTGCCATGCTGCTGTGGATTCGCGCTTCCCTTGTCGAGCGCCAGGACGGCTGGCAGCGTCGCCGGGTGAATGAGAATCTCGAGGTCCCGGCCGCAATCATGCGATCCGGCATCATCTTCGCCGGCGCGAGCGTGGCCCTGGCCTGGATCCTGACCAGCGTGGCCGTGGCCGCGCCGCTGACCGATGCATGGCGCAGCTTCGACGGCGTGTGGACCGGCGTGCGCGACCAGATGGAGGGAGTTTTCGGCAGCCTCACCAATCCGCAGTCGCGCATCAGTGGCAACAGCTTCGGCCCCGCGTTCAACGTGCAGGGCGAGTGGATCAGCCGCGATGACGAGGCCCTGGTGCTGGCGGCGCCCCGCGCGCTCTACCTGCGCACGGCCACCTACGACGTGTACACCGGTCGCGGCTGGGAGCGGAGCGAGACGGTGCGTCGTTCGGTCGAGCCCGGCGAGCCGCTCTTTGGGCTGCCCACCTCGGAGCGGCCGACGGTGGCGGCCGCGGTGGAGGTGCACCGCATCTCGATCGAGATGCAGCAGACCATCGGCCGCAACGTGTTCACCGCCGGCTCACCGCTCCGCGTGTACGCGCCGACGGTCGTGCTCGAGGCTTCGGGCGAGCCCGTGCTGGGAGGCATCGAGCACGCCAACTCGATCGGCTCGGGCGAGGCCTATGAGCTCCTCGTCGCGATCTCGACCGCGAACGAGGCAGAGCTCGGGGCAGCCGGCGAGGCATATCCACGCGAAGTCACCGATCTGTACCTGGATACCCCGGGCCTGACCGATCGCGTGGCTGAGGTTGCCCGCGAGGTCACGGCCGGGGCGACCAACGACTACGAGCAGGCGAAGGCGCTGGCCACCTTCCTGTCGCGCGATGCACGGTTCACCTACAGCACGGTGGCCGGTGTGCCACCGCCGGACGGTGACCTGGTCGATTTCTTCCTCTTCGACGAAGAGGAGGGCCGCTCCGGCTATTGCCAGTACTACGCGAGCGCCATGGTCATCATGGCGCGCTCCCTGGGTCTGCCGGCCCGCGTGGCGGTGGGCTTCGCGCCGGGCGAGCGTCAGGCGGACAACACGTTCCTGATCCGCGAGGCGAATGCGCATGCCTGGGCGGAGGTGTACTTCCCCGGCTACGGCTGGCAGATCTTCGAGGCCACCAAATCGATCCAGTCGCGCTTCGTCCGGCTGAGCGGTGAGTCCGGTCCCGGGGTGGGGCCGCCGATCCAGGGCATCGACCCCCTCCTCTTCGAGAACGAGCCCATCGAATTCGGCGAGGGCGCCAATTTTGGCGTTCTGCCGTCGCCGAACCTCGTGGATGGCGCGATCGATCCGAACAACCCGGAGCTCGGTGCCGAAGGCATCGACGGGTCCAGCCGCACGGGCAACGCCCTGATCATCGCGCTGCTGCTGCTGGGCACGGCGGTGGTGATGTGGCTGCGCATGCGCCATGTGCAGCGTGGATGGCGACTCCTGCCCGCGGGGGACCGCGCCTGGCGTCAGTTGACGGCAGCAGCCGACCGCGCCGGCGTTGGGCCGAGGCCGGCGGAGACGATCTACGAGTACGCCGGATGGCTGGAGGAACAGTTGCCGCGGCACACCGAGCCGATCCGCGCGGTGGCCGATGGCAAGGTTCAGCAGACCTACTCCGGCCGTCGCCTGACGGCGACCGCCACGCGGCGCCTGGAGGCCGCCTGGGCCAGCCTGCGGCTGCCGTTGATCGGCCTCGCCGTGCGTCGGGGAGTGCGCCGCCTCGTGCGGCGTGACCCTCAACCCTAGAGGGCCAGCGGCCGCCCCTCCGCCTCGTCCACGTGCGTCGGCTCCAGTCCCAGCAGGTGGAAGGTGTCGTTCCAGCGGTCCAGCCGCCAGGAGTCGTCCGTGCGCGTCGCCACGCTGATGCCGGCATTATCGACGTCCAGCGCGCGCGAGCGTCCGCCGCCGAGCTCCAATAGGACATGCGCCAGGATGCGCAGCGTACCGCCGTGGCTGACCAGGCATATCGGCCACGCGGAACTCCGCTCGATCTCGCCCAGCAGGCTGTTGACGCGCTGCGTGGCGTCCTCGATCGGCTCGCCGCCGGGGGGTTGCCGGATGCCCGTCGCGGCGCGCCATGCAGCGTACCGATCCGCGTCCTCCACCTCCAGCTCGGCATGAGTGCGCCCTTCCCACTCGCCCTGGCCAATCTCGATCAATCGCGGCTCGGGCTCGACCTCGACGCCGGCGGACTGGGCGATGGCGCGTGCCGTCTCGAGGGCGCGTGCCAGGCTTGATGAGATCACGCGGGCCGGACGCAGCGTGGGATCGGCGGCCATGCGCTCGGCCGCCAGGCGGGCCTCATGGCGCCCGGCGTCGCCGAGGCGCGGATCCCGATGCCCCTGGAACCGACCCTGGCGGTTCCAGTCCGTCACGCCATGACGAACGAGAACCAGGCGTACGTCGCTCACCGCGCCGGCGCGGTTGCGGCCTCGAACACCTCGCGGGCGGCGCGAGCCGCCGCCGCGCCATCGGCAGTGTGGCCATGATCCGGGAGGACGCTCGCCATTCGCTCCAGCGCATCGGCCATCTCGTCAATGCCGACGTCGCCCATGTGCCCGAAGCGCAGGATCTTGC
>JACDBS010000097.1 GCA_013694795.1 Chloroflexota bacterium
TGGGACGCCCTGGTGGCCGGCCGCTTTGCCGATGCCGGCACCCGTCGCCTGCCTGGCTGGGCCGCCGCCGTGACGCGCTCACTGCCCGATCTCTGGCGTCGCCCGCGCGTCGAGGTCGCCGCCGACGGCTGGACCGTCCACCGCGGGCCGTTCGAGATGCTGGTCGTGGGGACCACGCCCTTCTACGGCCGCGGCCTCAGGGTGAATCCGGGGGCGCGTCCGGATGCGGGCCGCCTCTCGTTGCGCGTGTATGCCGGACCGGCGCCGCGGCTGGCGATCGAGGCCGGGCGCTGGGCCTTGGGTGCGCAACCGCGGGCCGAGCGCGTGGATGCCACCCGGATCGAGCTTCGCTCTCTGGACGGTGCGCCGATTCCGGTGCAGGCGGACGGCGACGTCATCGGTTCGGCGACGGCGTGGACGTTCGAGGTCCAGCCAGCGGCGGCTCGGCTCATCGGCCGCTGGAGCTGAACTTCCGCACCGCGTCCAATGCGGCGAAGGCGGCGCGGCGGAGCCGCTGCGGCCCTGTACCGTGGATGCGCAGCTCGGTCATCGGCATTGCAACGGCGCCGCTGAGCGCCAGGCGTACCCGGCTGCGGCCATGCGCATCCTGCGGCAGGAGCGAGAGCTGAAGCACGGCGTCGCCGACCGGCGGTCCGGACGGCGTTCCCATGTCGAGCACGCCGCCGATGTAACGCGCCGACCCCTCCTGCACGGCCGCGGCAGCCAGGATGGCCAGCAGCGCGCCCTCGGTATCGGCCTCCCAACTGGACAGCTCGCTGATACCCATGGCGCCCAGCCGGGAAAGCGCGACGGTGGCCAGGTCGTCGTCATCGGTGCCGTAGACGGCTTCGCCCAGTGTGGCCAGTGCCTCGGCAACGAGGGAATCGAGTGCCGATGGATGGTCATGGGTCGAGAAGCGCACGTGGACGCCGTCGTCGCGGGCGTAGATGCCGGCCTCCACGCCGGCGGGCGGCTTCGTGATGAGCCGCCCAAGGAGCTCCGCCATGCCGGACTCGCCCATCCCGAATGCCTTGACCGTGCGCATCGCCAGCGGCGGAAGCGCAAACCGTGCCTCCAGCCGGGGGCGGACCTCATCCGTCCACATGCGTCGCATCTCGGACGGGACGCCGGGCATGAGGGCCATCACGACGCCGTCGGTCTCGACCCACCATCCGGGCGCCGAGCCGATGGGATTGGGCAGTGCCTGGGCCGAGGGAATGAGCATCGCCTGCCGCCGGTTCGCGGCGGGCATCGGTCCCAGGGTGGCGAAACGCTCCTCGATGGTCGCCATCAGGCCGGGATCGGGGCGCAGGGCTTCACCCAGCGCATCGGCCAGGCCCTCGCGTGACAGGTCGTCGTGGGTCGGCCCCAGGCCGCCGGTGGCGAGGATGACCGTCGAGCGAGCGCGCGCATCGTTGAATGCGTCGCGGATGACTCCCCGGTCATCGGGCAACATCCTTGCATGGCGCAATGGCAGCCCGATCGCTGCGGTCTCGCGACCGAGGAAGGCGGCGTTGGTGTCGACCGTCTCGCCAAGCAGCAGCTCGGCGCCGATCGAGAGCAGCTCCGCGTTCGTCATCAGTTTCGAGTCTAGGGCTAGACTGAACGATCCCTCAAGGAGCCCCTTTGACCGATCCAGCCCTGACCGTCGACGCGGTCCTGACCGATGACCTGCGCGACTGGCTGACCAGCAAGCTGCGCTTTCCCGTCTTCGCGGTTCTCACCCCCGACGGCTCACCGAACCAGTCGGTGATGTGGTTCGACCTCGACCCCGACCATCCCGACACGATCCTGATGAACACGAAGGTGGGCCGCGCCAAGGAGCGCTACCTGCGTCGGGACCCGCGCGTCAGCCTCTGCTTCGAAGACGAGCTGAGATGGGTTGCCCTTCAGGGTCGCGTCGAGCTCGACGAGGACCGCGAACGCTCGCTGGCCGACATCATGGCCCTCGCCCGACGCTACGGCGGCAGCGGTGACGAGTTTTCCGGGCAGGAGCGCGTCACGATCCGCGTGCGCGTCGAGAAGGTCATCCGCCATGACTGACGGCGGCGCGAAGCTGGGCGCCAACTGCTGGGGGCAGTACACCGATTGGCCAGCTCTGCGCGAGGCCGGCATTCGCGCTGACCGCCTGGGCTACGACTCGCTCTGGACGTGGGACCATCTCTACCCGATCGTCGGCGACCACACCGGGCCGATGTTCGAAGGTTGGCTCACGCTGGCCGCCTGGGCCGAGGCGACCGAGCGCGTGACGGTTGGCCTCATGGTCGGGGCGAACCCATTCCGGAACCCCGCGCTGGTCGCCAAGATGGCCACCACGTTCGACCACATCAGCGGCGGACGCGCGGTGCTGGGCATTGGCGGCGCGTGGTTCGAGACGGAGCACCGCGCCTTTGGGATCGAGTTCGGCGGGTCACCCGGCGAGCGGCTGCGCTGGTTGGACGAGGCGGCCCAGATCATGCGTGGCATGCTCCACGGCGAGCGGCCGTCGGGCGACCGCTTCTACGCCACCCACGAGGTCATCAACCAGCCGGCACCGATCCAGGCGCACGTCCCGCTGCTCATCGGTGGGGGAGGCGAGAAAAAGACCCTGCGCATCGTCGCCCGCTACGCGGACGCGTGCAATCTCGGCGGCGGCTTCGAGACCGTCAAGCGCAAGGACGAGATCCTGCGTCGGCATTGCGAGGAGGTCGGCCGTGACGAGTCAGAGATCGAGCGCACCGTCGGGGCGGGAACGTGCATCATTCGCGACGATCCGGCCGAGGCGCAGCGCGTCTTTCTGAAGATGTTCGAGCACAATAGTGGCGCCAAGCCGTGGAGTAACCAGCTGGTCGGGACGGCTGAGCATGTCGCCGAGAAGATGCAGCCGTTCCTGGACATCGGGTTCCGCCACTTCATCGTGGGCTTCCCCTCGCCCTACGACGCCGAGTCGATGGAGCGCCTCATCACCGAGGTCAAGCCGGTCCTCTTCCGGTGAAGGTCACGCTCCTCGCCGGTGGCACCGGCGGCACGAAGCTCGCCCACGGCTTCGCGCTGATGGGTCCGCGTGTCGAGCTGACGGTGATTGCCAACGTCGGCGACGACGCCGAGATCCACGGCCTCCACGTCAGCCCGGACATCGACGCCCTGCTCTACACGCTCGCCGGCCTGATTGACACGGAGCGTGGCTGGGGCGTCCGCGGCGACACGTTCACCGCGCACGCCATGCTCGAGCGCTACGGCGAGCCCGCCTGGTTCACGGTCGGCGACGCCGACCTGGCCACCCACGCAGAACGCACGCGCCGAATGCGCAAGGGCGCTTCCCTGACCGATGCGACTGCCGCCATGGCGACGGCCCTGGGCATCACCATCCGGATACTGCCTGCCACTGATGACCGATATCGAACCATCATCGAGACCGATGAAGGACCGCTCGACTTCCAGGACTACTTTGTTCGGTTGCGCCAGGAGCCCGAGGTCCGCGCCGTGCGATTCGAAGGGGATGCGCGGCCGACGGCCGCGATGCTCGGAGCGATAGGCAATGCGGACCTCGTCGTCATCGGTCCATCCAATCCGTTGGTCAGCATCGGTCCCATCCTGGCGCTGCCAGGGGTGCGTGATGCGGTGAAGACCAGCCACGCTGCAAAGATCGCGGTGAGTCCCATCATCGCCGGGCGGGCGCTCAAAGGCCCGGCCGACCGGATGCTCGCCTCGCTCGGCCACGACGTGACGGCCGTGGGCGTGGCGCGCCTCTACTCCGGGCTGGTGGATCGCTTCGTCGTCGATGAGGCGGATGCGGGCCTGCGGCCGGAGATCGAGATGCTGGGTCTCGCCGTCGACGTTCTGCCGACCGTCATGCGGAGCGACGCGGTTCGCGCGGCCCTTGCCGAGGCCCTCGTCGGCCAGCTTTGACCGCGTTCGCGATATCCTGCACGGGTGTCCACCCGGATCATCGTTCCGCACCGAGGCCTCGAGGCGGCGAAGACACGTCTCGCCCCCTCGCTCAGCCCTGACGAACGGATGTTCCTCGCCAGCCAACTGCTCCAACGGGTGCTGAAAGTGGCACGCGAGGTGACCGATGATGTGGTCGTCATCTCGCCGTCCCGTCCTCTGCTGGAGATCGTCGAGCCGTCCGGCGCGCGCCTCGTCATCCAGCGCGGAATGGGGCTCAACACCGGCCTCGACGAGGTGCGCTTCGATGCGCTCGTCGATCACGTGACGACGCTGGTGGTGCTGCACGGCGACCTCCCGAACCTCCAGGCTCTCGACATCGAGACGCTCCTCGCAGCGCTGCCGGCGGACGGCTCTCCCGGCGTTGCGATCGCCCCCGACCGCGCCGGCAGGGGCACCAACGCGATCGTCCTTCGCCCGCCCGGCGTGATCGGCTTTCGCTTCGGCGCCGGCAGCTTTGCGCTTCACCTCGAGGAGGTTGAGCGCGCGGGGGTGCCGCTTGTCGCCGTCAACCGCGCCGGACTTGCCTTCGATCTTGACACTCCGGAGGACCTGGCCCGCTGGCTGGAACGCGGGGACGCGGCGTGAGGGCTCGCCTGGAGCTGATCGCCCTTGAGGGCATCAGCGAGATCTCGCCCGGCGATGACCTGGCCGCCGTCATCGCCGAAGCCTCGTCGACCGTCGGATTGACCGATGCCGACGTGCTGGTGGTCACCCAGAAGGTGGTGTCCAAGGCCGAGGGCCGGCTGGTCGAACTTGCATCGGTGCAGCCTTCTGACTTCGCGCTCGATTGGGCCGCACGATGGGGGAAGGACGCGCGCCAGGTGGAGCTTGTGCTGCGCGAGTCGGCGTCCGTCGTGCGCATGGCTCCGGGCGGGCTGATCATCAGCCGCACCCGCCACGGCCTTGTGTGTGCCAATGCCGGAGTGGACGTGTCGAACATCGGAGGCGGCGACGTCGCCTCGCTCCTGCCGCTCGACCCCGACGCATCGGCATCGGGCATCCGCGATGGGCTGCGCCAGCGCCTGGGCGTCGCGCCGCCGGTCATCATCAGCGATTCGTTCGGGCGGCCATGGCGCAACGGCATCGTCAATGTCGCGATCGGCTCGGCAGGGATCGAGGCGCTGCTCGACCTGCGTGGCGAGCCGGATGCCGCCGGGCGCGAGATGGCCGCCACGGTCATCGCCGTCGCGGACGAGCTGGCATCGGCGGCGGACCTGGCCGGCGGCAAGGTGGAGCAACGACCGGTGGTGGTGGTGCGTGGGTACGCGTGGCGGCCGTCGGAGGCGGGCGCATCGGTCCTGGTCATGGAGCCCGAGCGTGACCTCTTCCCGTAGGCCCTGAACGTGCAAGACCGATCCCTGCCCGCCGAGCGGGCGAGCATGAACGAACCACTGATCCTCGACCGATATCGGCTCGTCGAGCGCCTCGCCAGCGGCGGGAGCGCCGAAGTGTGGCGCGCCCACGACGAGCAGTTGGATCGGCCGGTTGCCGTGAAACGCCTGCACCCACATCTCCTTCCCGACCAGGCGTCGCGCAAGCGCCTTGCTGCGGAGGCGCGCGCCGTCGCGGGCCTCTCTCATCCGGTGATCGTGGGCGTGTATGACGTCGATGCCACGGGCGAAGCGCCGGCACTGATCATGGAGCTCGTCGACGGAGAGTCGCTGAGCGCGCGGATCGACCGTGACGGCCCGCTCCCGCCGCGCGAGGCCGCCGCCGTCACCGCGGACCTGGCCGAGGCGCTCTATCACGCCCATCAGCGCGGCGTCATTCACCGCGATGTCAAGCCCGGAAACGTGCTGCTGGCGGCTGATGGTCGCACGCGGCTGGTGGACTTCGGGATCGCGCACAGCCTTGCCGAGGCCGCCGAGCGCCTGACCGTGACGGGGACCGTGATCGGCACCCTGCGCGCCATGGCTCCCGAACAGCTTGCCGGTGGACCGATCACGCCGCGCACCGACCTCTATGGCCTGGGTGTCGTTCTGCACGAGGCATTGACCGGTCGGCCGCCGTATCCGGCCGGGTCACCGGTGGCGCTCGCCGATGCCCAGCGCGGTGGGCTGCCGCCGATGGACGGAGTGGACTCCACCCTGGCGGGAATCGTCGCGGCCTGCCTGGCGCCCGAGCCCGAGAACCGACCCCTGCATGCCGGAGCGCTGGCGGTGGCGCTGCGCGGCTGGATTGCGGGCGATCCGACCGCGGCGCTCGCGATGGCACCGACCAGCACGCACCGATCCGTCGTGGACACCGGTGCCGTCACAATACCGGTGGCGGTCGTGCCTGCACCGGCGGTGCCTGGGACGCCGGCTGTGGAGACCCAACGGGGGTGGGTCGGCGCGCGCCGCGGCCTGGTGCTGGGCCTGGCGGCGCTGCTGGCCGCCGCGGTCATGGTCATGGCAATCAGCGCCCTGACCAACCCCACGGCGGCAGAACCTACCCAATCCGCCGTACCGACATCCGTGCCGACCCCAGCGGCGACCTCCGCGCCCACGCAGGTGGCGCTACCACGCTGGGCGGGCAGGCTGGCGGAGGAGTACGAGGAGCAATGCGGCACCCCGCTCGATCCGGCTCTGATCGCGGGCATGAACAAGAAGCAGGCCCAGGATGCCCTTGAGCCCCAGATCGGCGCGTGCGAGGAGGCCCGCGACGCGGGCGACTAGTTCCTAGTTCGGCTGGAGGAACAGCGCGACGATCTCGCCGTTCTCCACGCGGAAATTGGCCTCGACATTCATCGGTGGCACGC
>JACDBS010000140.1 GCA_013694795.1 Chloroflexota bacterium
CGCCAGAGCGACTCCGGGTCCGTAAGCGGATCGCCGTGAACGCAGAAGAAGTCTGCCGGCCCGCCTTCGCGGAGGACGCCCGCTTCTTCCTCGCCGATGAGCTCGCCGCCTCGCCACGTGGCGGCCGCGAGCGCGTCAACCGGCTCGAGCCCGGCAGCCACGAGGCTCGTCACCTCCCACGCCAGCTGGTTCGCGCGCAGCGAGCCACCGCCGAAGTCACTGCCGGTGGCGATCGCCACGCCCGCGTCGCGAGCCGTGCGCACGGATGCCTGGCCCTGCTCCAGGCGCGCCTGGACCCCCGAGCGTCCCGCCACGCCCGCGAAGCGCTCCATGGTCGTCGTGTCGCCGAAGCTCAGCCACGAGCGCATCACGGCCAGCGTGCTTACCAGGGTCGTGCCGCGGGTGGCCATCTCTGCAGCCACGTCGGCGTCGAGGTCGAAGCCGTGCTCGATCGAGTCCACCCCGCCCATCACCGCCTCGCGAGCCCCGTTCAACCGGCCGGAGTGGGCGGCCACCCGTGCCCCGCGCTCGTGCGCCGCATCCACCACCCGCGCCACCTCGTCCGCCGTCCAGGGCGAGACGTTCACGTCCGGCCCATCCATGTAGAGCTTCACGAGGTCCGCTCCGGCATCTAATTGGCCGAGCGCCCCCGCGAGCAGCTCGTCCGCCGTCTCGGCCTCGATGGCGGAGCGCATGGGATTGACACCGCGCTTGAACAGCCACGAGCCGGCGGCGCGGAGGTACGGCCGATCGGCGCGGCCAGCCCACCGGTCGCGCACGCCAAGGGCCAGCGCTCGCTCGCGGCCGTCCGAAGGATCAACACCGATCGGCGAGCCGACGTCCCGCATCCAGCGCACCCCAGCTGCCAGGCCGATGCGCCCGTTATGCTCCGCAACCGCCAGCAGCGTCTCCGGCGGGTCGTTGAAGCGCTCGATCCAGTTCGCGCCGCCCGGCCCGGTCACGTGGCTGTGGCAATCGACCATGCCCGGCACGAACGTCGCCCCGGCACAGTCGATGACCGTTGCATCGCCAGGATCCTCCTCGCCGCCGGTCGGCCGGATCCAGGCGATTCGCCCGTCATCCACCAGGATGCTGATATTGCGTTGGAGCCCGGCAGAACGTCCATCGGCCAGGGCGCCGTCGCGGTAGAGCGCGCGCCCGCTGGCAGGCCGAGGTGTGGCGGAGGGTGTGGGCGGCGGAGTTGGGATGGGGCTGGGAGTGGGATCCGGAGTCCCGCCGGCGATGAGCGAGGGTCGCGGCGTCAGCGACGGGATCAGCATGGCGCAGGCGGCAAGCCCAGCGGCGGTCGCGGTCGCGCCCAACTGGAGCAGCCTTCGGCGGCTGATCGGTGCCGGATGCGCGTGCATCGGCCCATTATCGGCCATCGGCTCGCCGGTTCTGGTGCTACGGGTAGGGAAATTCCGATTCGGGCACGCTCGGCTGCATGGCATGAGCTTCCGACGCGGTCGCGGACGGCCGCCGCACCCCGACCTGCTGACGCCGGCCGAATGGCAGGTCCTTGATTGGGTCCGCCACGGCGTCGGTCGTGCCGAGGTCGCGCGGCGTCGTGGCACGAGCGTCGACGCCGTGAAGTACCACCTCGCCAACATCAGCGACAAGCTCGGCGTCCGCGGCCGAGAGCTCCGACACTGGCCCGGCGTACCCAGCACCAGCCTGATGTCCCAAAGGAGAACCGATTCCGTCATGACCAGCTCCACCACCCCACGCTTGGGCGCCATCGGCCAGGTGTCGCTCTCGATCCGCGACGTCGACCGCGCAGAGCGTTTCTACGACCGGGTCCTCGGCCTGCCCCACGTCTTCACGTTCGGCGACCTCGCCTTCTTCGACGCCGCCGGGACGCGACTCTATCTGCATCGAAAGAAGGAGGCCGAGTGGCGGCCCGGCTCGATCCTCTACTTCCTGGTCGACGACATCCACGCTACACAGGACGAGATGAGCGGCCGCGGCGTGCGCTTCACCGGCGCGCCGCACGTCATCTACACGGACGACGCGACCGGGACCGAGGAGTGGATGACCTTTTTCGAGGATGGCGAGGGCAATACCCTCGCACTCATGTCGCGGGTGCTGCCCGAAACCTGACTCGGGCCAGCCGGCGTGCCGCGCCGATACACCGCCGCTGTGTGTCATAGGGACGCTGCAGTGACACGGTGTGCCGACCTATCGGCCCCGACTGCGCATGAGCGGCGCATCGGTGCGCCCGCCGTGCGCAACAGGGGCCGTTGTATCCGCGCCACGGCGCGCGAGAACCGGGCCGTGACACGGAACGCCGATGCATCGTCGCCAAACGCCTCATGCGGCATGGGCAGTCAGTCGACCAGGGTCCGGTACAGGTCGGCGGTCTGGCGCGCGATCGAATCCCAGCTGAAGTGCTCCACCGCGCGCCGCCTGCCGGCCCGGCCCATCACCTCGCGCGTCGACGCATCGGCCATCAGGGCGTTGATGGCGCCGGCGAGGTTGAGCTCGAACCGGTCGGGATCGATCGGCAGCATGGGGTCGTCGACCGACAGCTCGACGGGCACGAGCAACCCGGTCTCGCCGTCGACCACCACCTCCGGGATGCCGCCCACCGCTGACGCAACCACCGGCGTCTCGCAGGCGGCCGCCTCCAGGTTGATGATCCCGAACGGCTCATACACCGATGGACAGCAGAAGACCGCCGCACGCGAGTACAGCTGGCGCACCTCCTCGCGGCTGACCATCTCGCCGATCCAGACCACGTTCGACCGCTCGGCCTGCGCCGCCTGCACGCCGATCTCCATCTCGCGCGCGATCTCCGGGGTGTCGGGCTGGCCGGCGCACAGCACGACGCCGATACCGGGATCCAGGTGTCGGAGCGCCCGCACCAGGTGCACGATCCCCTTCTGGCGGGTAATCCGTCCAACAAAGAGCACGTATGGCACCGCCGGGTCGATGCCGAGTCGCGCCAGCGCATCGGTCGCGGGGTCGCTCCGGTAGAAGTCGGGATCGATCCCGTTATGGATGACGTGCACCCGCTCCTCGGGCACTTCGAACAGGCGCCGGACGTCGTCGCGCGTTCCACGACTCACGGCGATCACGGCGTCGGCGGTCTCGATTGCCGTGCGCTCCACCCACGAGCTGACGTCGTAGCCCCCGCCGAGCTGCTCACGCTTCCATGGGCGCAGGGGCTCGAGCGAGTGAACGGTCAGGACCAGGGGGATGTCGTATGCCAGCCGGACGAGGATGCCGGCGAGGTGGGTGTACCAGGTATGGACGTGGACCACATCGGCCTCCACCGGATCGGCCAGCATGCCAAGGTCGCGCGAGAACGCGGCGAGCATGGGCCGAAGCCGCTCGTCCGTGGCGGCCAGGTCCGCGGTTGGCGGATAGCCGCGGACCCGCCAGCCATCGGCTTCCGCGGAGGCGGATCCGAAAGTCCGAATGTCGAGCTCGATCAGTTCACGCAGGTGACGAGTGAGCTCGTCGACGTGAACGCCGGCGCCGCCATAGATCTCCGGCGGGAATTCGTTGGTGAGAATGAGCGCGCGCACGCGCCCAGACTACCCGGCCGGCGGGTGGAGGCGATCGAAACGGGGGAACGCCGCGGCGTCGAGGACGCGCTCGATCTCGTGCAGAGTGAACGGCTTGGCAACCACCGAAGCCCACCTACCGATCTCCGCCTGGCGCACGGGATGCGCGGCGGTGCAGACCAGCAGCGGGACATCCTTCGTGCGGGGATCCGAGCGCAGACGGCGCGCGAGATCGCCGCCGCTGCCGTCGGGAAGCGCGTCGTCGAGGATCATGAGCGTTGGGCGGGCCTCGCCGGAGAGACGCTCGCGGAACTCGCGCAGGCGGGCGAAGCCGAGGACATCCCACCCCAGATCCCTCGCGAGGTCGCCAATGAGCGTCCGGATCGAGGGATCGTCGTCCACCACGAACAGAACCGGGGCGTCAGTGCGTTCCGGGTCGGTGGGATGCTTCGTTCCGCGTGGAATAGTCATGGTTCCTTCGTGCCGTGGCATGCAATGACCGTGCCGGGGCCTGCTGATTCACGCTGCGATCCGGGGGATTCCCTCCGGCAGGGAATACTCCCCTGTAGTATCCTGAAGGCCGTCATGACGACCGAATTACCGGCCACCACGGCCCGACCCGACGCGGAGCTGAACCTAGCCGTGCTGGGCATGACCTGCGCCAGCTGCGTGAACCGCATCGAGCGCTTTCTGAACCGCACCGATGGCGTGGCTGAGGCGAATGTCAATCTCGCCACCGAGCGCGCCACCGTGCGGTTCGACCCCGCGCGCATCGACCGTGCCGGCATCGTCGCCACCATCGAGGCCTCGGGTTACGACGTCGGGCGCGAGGCGACGGCCGATGCGAGCGCCGGAGAGGTGGAGGCCACCGACGAGGCCGAGCGAGCCGTCGAGCGGAGGGAGCTTCTGACCGGCGCCATCATCTCGCTCGGGATCGGCCTGGTGATGATGGCCATCATGTTCGCGCCCGGCGGGCCGCCCTGGCCGATGGTTGACATCAACCGCTGGCTGCTGGTGCCCGCCACCATCGTGCAGTTCGTCTACGGCCGTCGCTTCCTGGTTGCGGCCGTGCGCGGTGCACGCC
>JACDBS010000145.1 GCA_013694795.1 Chloroflexota bacterium
CGTCAGAAGACGCGGGGGCACCACGGAGCGCGATCGGTGCGGAAGAGCGCGTCGGCGCGCGCGGTGCC
Source organism: Chloroflexota bacterium (assembly GCA_013694795.1). Classification (GTDB taxonomy): domain Bacteria; phylum Chloroflexota; class Limnocylindria; order QHBO01; family QHBO01; genus JACDBZ01. The sequence goes on from JACDBS010000145.1 coordinate 69, forward strand.
GCCTGGCTGGAGCTCGCGCACGCGATTCGCATCGGCCAGTTGAGCGAAGCTGAAGGCGCCAAGGTATGCGGCGGCAAGGTCGGTGACGTCACAGGCGATGTCGGGCGCATCGGTGCCGGCCTTTGCCACCGGGACGCCATCCTCCACCGATAGCCACCAGCGCCCGTCGTTCCAGGGACAGAACTCGTCGGCGACCTCGATGGTCAGCGATCCAGCGGTGCCGTAGCGGCGCCCGGCGAGCGCCGCGGCAACGTCGACGATCCGCAGCCAGATGCCGTCGCTCACGGCCATGCCCAGCTTTCGGGGCTCGGCGACCGACAGGAAGATCGGGTCGTCGGCGGGAATGTTCCACGCCTCCAGGCGGCTCATGAGGTCGATGTCGAGCAGGTAGCGCCACAGGTCCAGGTGAGCGGCCGGGTTCGTGGCGAGCATTTCGGTCAGGACCACGGTCGATTTCGGGCCGGAGTCGTCCCAGGCGTCGCGGATGCGGTAGCGGGCATATCCGTCAGCCACGCCGGCGACCTCGTGCACGACGTGCCAGGCCTCGCTCGCGCCGCGGCGCCAGTGCTCCGGGTCGTGGAAGATCTCGTGGTCCCAGTAGGCCGGGGTTCGCGCGAAGAAGCCAGTCCGGCGTGGCAGCAGCGCGTCGTGGATGGGAGGAAAGAGGCGCTTGGCCTCCTCGACATCCACGAACCGAACCGTGCCGGCCGGCGTGTGCGGCAGGCGGAACGTGCCTCGTTCGCGCGAGGCATCCAGGCGCGTGCGCGTGGTTCCCAGCCCGTAGCCGAAGCGCTGGTAGATGCTGCCCTCCGACGCCCACAGGATGGCGAGCGGCTCGCCCCGGTCGTGGATGGCGTCGAGCTGCATCCGCATCACTCGGCGCAGGATGCCCTGGCGCCGATGCGTTGGATGGACGCCGACGATCGTCACGCCGGCGGCCGGCAGCACGCCTCCGGGCACGGTGAAGTCGAAGCTGAAGATGCCGGCGGTGCCGACGATCCGATCGCCGTCGTAGGCGGCAATGGCGCGATCCGGCTCGAAGAGGGCGTCCCATGACGGCATGTCGGCCTCGTGCGGCCGCTCACTGAAGGCAAGGACACCAGCCTCGAAGAAGGCACGGGAGTCCCCATCGAAAGGACGGACGTCAATCTCCATGCACGCGATTATGGCGTGGCGCCTGCTCTATCATCCGCCCGATGTTCCCGATCAGCGACGAGAACGAGCGAGGGCACGGTCTGGCGTTCGTCAGCCTGGCCTTTATCGCCATCAACATCGCGGTCTTTCTCTTCCTCCAGGGCGCCGGCGCGAGCACCGAGGGAGAGGACTTCACGTACGGCTACAGCGCCGTCCCGTTCGAGATCACGAACGGGGTGGACCTGACCGAGCCGGAGCCGATCACCATCGAGGGCCAGACCGTGGCGGTGCCGCAGGAGCCCGGCCCGGTTCCCATCTGGCTCACGCTGTTCAGCAGCATCTTCATGCACGGCGGGTGGCTGCACCTGGGCGGCAACATGCTGTTCCTGTGGATCTTCGGCGACAACGTCGAGCACCGCATCGGCCATGTCCCGTACCTGGTCTTCTATCTCGCGGCCGGCGTGATCGCCAGCTTCGCCCAGATCCTCGTCGACCCCGGTTCGATCATCCCGACACTCGGTGCCTCCGGCGCCATCTCCGGCGTGCTGGGCGCGTACCTGGTCATGTTCCCGACCAACCGCGTCACCGTCTTCCTGTTCCGCATCCTGGTGCCGGTGCCGGCCATCGTGGCCATCGGCATGTGGGCGGCGCTCCAGTTCGTCAACGGCTTCGGTGCCATCGCGGTGACCGAGCAGACCGGCGGCGTCGCCTACATGGCCCACATCGGTGGCTTCGTGGCGGGGGTGGTCGCCGGCCTCATCTTCCGCGTGATCTTCAACGAGCCGCGCCACCCGAGGGGCACGCCCGCCACGGCGTACTGATGCCGGTGCGGCCGGCCGATGAGGCGGCGGGCCTGTTCGGTCCTGGCAGCATGTCGTGGCGCATCGATCGCGAGGTGCTCGTCCTGGCCGGCGGTTCCTGCGCGCTCCTCATGCAGGCGGCGCATCCAGTGGTCGCGGCCGGCGTGGCCCAGCATTCGACCTACGCAACGGATCCGGTCGGGCGCCTGGTCCGCACGCTGACCAGCAGCTATGACGTGATCTTCGGCAGCCGATCGGTCGCCGATGCCGCCATCCGCCGCGTGAACGCCATTCACGCCGCGGTTCGCGGCCGCCTGCCGGAGAGCGGCGACGCATACAGCGCGCGCGATCCCGAGGCGCTGCTGTGGGTCCACGCGACGCTGGTCGACACCGCTCTGCGCGTCTACGGCTGCTTCGTGGCGCCGCTCTCCTCGGACGAGGAGCAGGCCTACCACCACGAGTGCATCCGCGTGGCCGAGCTGCTGGGAGTGCCGGCCGGTGCCGTCCCGCCGACCATCGGCGAGCTGCGCGCCTGGATGGCGGGCATGATCGAGAGCGGCCGCGTGCGCGTCACGCCGACCGCGCGCGAGATCGCGGAGACCGTGCTGTATCCCTCGCGTCTCCTGCCGCGGCTTGCGTGGGATGCCGCGCATCTCATCTCCCTCGCCACGCTTCCGGATGCACTGCGCCGCCAGTACGGCATCGGCTGGTCCGCGGCTCGGCAGCGCGGCGTCCAACGCATTGCGTCCACGTCCCGACGCGTCCTGCCACTGGTGCCGCGCGCGATCCGCCACGTTCCGCAATCGCGCGCGGCCGAGCGCCGCGTCCGTCAGGCCGGTGGAACCGTCGGGTAGCTGCGCCGGGTCGCGACGCGCCTGAAGCCCAGGCGCTCGACGTTGCGGGCCGACGCGCCATCCTCGATGGTGGATGCACCGATGAGGTCGCAACCGATGCGCCGCGCGTGATCGGCACGGGCGGCGATGAGCGCGCGTTGCAGTCCACGCCCGCGGAATTCGGGCGGGACCGACCCCGCGCGAAGCCAGCCCAGCTGATGGTGCACGTGGAGGCTACCGGCCCCGACCGCTCGGCCATCGACTTCGGCCACAAAGCGATGGTGGTGCGCCGCGCGCGCGAGGTACGGCTCCAGCTCCTCCCACGCCCGACCGATCTCCGCCGGCATGCCACCGGCCGCGACGACGACCCTGGCCCACGGGCCGATCTAGTCGCGCGGGAGCTCGCGGACGACGACGCGCTCGAGCGGTGGCTGGGTTGCCACCGCATCGGCCTCCGCGGCCCAGCGCGCAAGCGTCGTATCGGCGGCCGCTCCGGGCCAGGGTGGCTCATCGGCCAGGATCCAGCCCGCCACCCCGTTCGCCATGAAATGGTCGACCGCACGTTCGACGAGATTCGGCAGCTCAGCGAAGCCGATGGCAGTGTTGAAGACGGGCCCGGGGAGTCCGCGGGCGGCAGACGCGGCAATGTCGCCGTCGTCCAGGATGTGGATGTCGTGACCTGCATCCGCGGCGGCGTGCCAGAACGAGAGAGAGCTGGCGCGCTCGGCCTGGTCCAATCGCGAGGCGATGGTGAAGCGCTGCGCCGCATCGTTCACGGGCGGGGACAGGCGGATGGGATCGCCGTTGCGGACCGTGCCGGGGCTGATCACCCGCGCGTACATTCGGCTGTCGTTCGGGTGGGTCGCCATGCCCAGCCGGCCGAAGCGCAGATCGCGGAACGAGTGTCGGATGGTGCGGCACGGGTTTGTCGGCGCGGACAGCTCCAGGACCACGTCCTCGCCGATGGCCAGGCGCGTGCCGACCGGCAGGCCCGAGACGTCGAAGCCCTCCGTCGTCAGGTTCTCGCCGGTCGTGCCCGGCCCGATCGGATGGCCCTCGGCGGCGACGCGGCGGATGGCCTCGATGCCCAGGATCGACACGGCGCGATGCGGCCCGCCGTGCACGGTCTCCTCGCGCTGGCGGTCGCCTTCCACGCCGTCACCCGTGATGCGCGCGGCGGGGACCGGCAGCTTCGGCACGCCACCGTCCGAAACGTTGACCTGGAGGATCCGCCCATCGCTCATCGGCCAATCCTAGCGGCGGGTATCATGGCGACGCCCGCTCGGCCGGCCCCGCGAGCGGCGATGAGGAACCCGATTGACCCGATTTGCCAAGCTTGCGGTTGCCGCTGCCGTCGCGACCTTCGTCCTGATCGCCATCGGCGGCCTGGTGCGTGCCACCGATTCGGGACTGGGCTGCCCGGACTGGCCGCTCTGCTTCGGCAACTGGCTGCCGCCGGCGGACCTCCACGCCTGGATCGAGCACAGCCATCGCTTGACCGCGGCCGTCTTCGTCGGTCCACTGGTCGGCGCCGTGGCCCTCATCACCGTCGTCAGCCACCGACGCCGCGACCTGCCGCTGCTCGTCGCCGCGGTGGCGGCCGGTGCCCTCGTCATCGTCCAGTCCCTTCTTGGCGCGGCGGTCGTGCTCGAAGGCCTTGCCGCCGAGCTCGTCACCGCCCACCTGGGGATGGCACTGACCGTCTTCGCCGCCGTCATCTTCATCGCCGAGCGAGCCATCCATGGACCGATGCCGGCCGCGCACGCGCGGCCGAGCCTCACGCGCCTGGTCGCCATCGGTACCGTCGCCATCGGTGCCCAGATGCTCCTGGGATCCTGGGTCACCGGCCACCAGGCGGGCCTGTCATATGCCGATTTCCCGCTCATGGACGGCGCCCTTCTCCCCGCCATGGTCGGCAGCGAGCAGGCGGTGCACTTCGCGCACCGCGCCATGAGCGTGCTTGTGGCCACTCTGGTCGTCTGGTCGTCCATCGCCATCCTGCGCTCGACCGATGCGCCGCATGCGCGGCGTCTCGCCGCGGCGACCGTGATCCTTGTCGTGATCCAGATCGCGCTGGGCGGCCTGAACGTTGTGTCGCGCCTGTCCGCCCTGTTCGTCGTCCCGCACCTGGCGGTCGGCGCCGCCCTGTGGGGCGCATCGGTCTGGCTGCTCCTGGCGACCCGCAGGCTGCGACCCGCCGAGGTTAAAGCGCCTGAGCCCGGACACTTGGGCACGCTGCGCGCCTATGTGGCGCTGACCAAGCCGCGGATCATCGAGCTGCTGCTCGTCACCACCGTGCCCACCATGGTGCTCGCCGCCGGAGGGATCCCGTCCGTGTGGCTCATGGTCGCGGTGGTCATCGGGGGCACATTGGCAGCCGGTGGTGCGAACGCCATCAACATGTACGTGGACCGCGACATCGACGACCTCATGCGCCGCACGCGGCACCGTCCGCTGCCGCGCCACTCCATCAGCCCACGGTCCGCGCTGATCTTCGGGATTGCGCTGAGCTGTTTCGCGTTTGCCTGGCTGGCGATCACGGTCAACCTGCTGAGCGCCGTCCTGGCGACGAGCGCCATTGCGTTCTACGTCTTCGTCTACACCATGTGGCTGAAGCGCACGACGCCGCAGAACATCGTCATCGGCGGGGCCGCCGGCTGCGTGCCGGTGCTCGTCGCCTGGGCCGCGGTGACCGGCGAGGTGGGACTACCGGCGCTCGTCCTGTTCGCCATCGTCTTCTACTGGACGCCGCCCCACTTCTGGGCGCTCGCCCTGCGCTATCGCGGCGACTACGCAGCCGCTCGCGTGCCTATGCTTCCGGTCGTGCGCGGCGAGGCGGAGACGGCGCGCCAGATCGTGCTCTACACCGTCGCCCTCATCGCCGTCAGCCTGCTCCTGCTGCCTGCCGCCGGGATGGGCTGGATCTACCTCGTCGCGGCGGTCGTGCTGGGCGGCTTCTTCCTCCGCAGCGCCCTGCTCTTGCGTGCCGATGCGGCCAACGGTCGCGCCGCGATCAGCCTCTTCCGCCACTCGATCAGCTACCTGACTCTGCTCTTTGCGGCCGTCGCCGCCGACGCGCTCCTGCGCTTCCCCCTGGCCTGACACTCAGCCTCACTCGCGCCGGGCGGCACGCTCCGCCGCCAGACGCGCGTCCAGGCGGACCGTCCGCCGCTCCTCGTGGCGCATCCACAGCGCGACCACCACCGCCATGCCGGCCAGGAAGGCGAGGTCGCCGACGACCCACATGATCACGCCACCCAGTTGCTGGTCCTCCAATGGCGTCAGCCCCCAGTCGCGGAGGTTGGTGCGGTAGTGCGGATACAGGACGGTGGACGCGGACATCAGGGCCACCCCCAGGAACGAGTTCTGCGGCATGGCCATGAAGAGATACAGCAGCCGGACCGGATGCGGAACACGCCACGGCGACGGATCGACCCCGAGGGCCGGCCACCAGAACAGGAGCGCCGCGCCGAGGAAGGTCGCATGCTGGAAGTAGTGGAGCGCCTGGTTCTCGAGTGCCTGGTCGTACAGGACGCTGAAGTGCCAGCCCCAGTTGACGGCCGCGAACAGGACCCAGGCAATCACGGGAAACGAGATCACGTGCACGATCCGGCTCTGAAGCAGGCTGAGCAGCAGTTTTCGAACCGACCGGCCCGAGGCGCGCAGCGCCAGCGTGATGGGTGCCCCCGCCAGGAGGAGCGGCGCCGCCACGAGCTGGAGCAGCATGTGCTGCACCATGTGGACGCTGAAGAGCAGTCCCTCGTAAGCCTCGACCGGCGAGAGAAGCGCGACACCGATGGTGGCCAGCCCGCCACCAAACAGCCATGACCGATAGGCCGGGTGCTGGTTTCCTGGATGCGCCCGGTTCACGCGGCGCACGGCCCAGGCATAGGCACCGCCGGCGGCGACGAGCATCGCGATCGCAATCGGGTCGAACCGCCAGGTCAGCAGGACCGATGGAAACGCGGGGGATGGCGCGCCCGTGCCGTGCGCCAGCACAGCGGACGGCGCGGCGAGGAGCAGCGCGAGAATCGGCAGCGAGAGGATGCGGCGCATGGTTCCCATTCTGGCCGGAAGTCGGGGGAACCGGCGCGCGGCGTCCGGCGTCCATGCCGCCATGAAACGAACCTTGCCGGGTCTCTTCGTGATGCTTCTCGTCCTTGCCGGCTGCGCGGCCCCACCCGCAACGCCGGGCGGTTCGCCCTCGGCGGAGCCCGGGTCCATCGAGCATCCCACCGGATCGGACGCCATCCTGGTGGTGCGCTACGAGGGAGGCATGATTCCGGTCCAGTTCCAGGTCACGAGTGCGCCAAACCTCGTCCTGCTGGGCGATGGGCGCGTGATCATGCAGGGCGCGCAGACGCTCGAGTACCCCGGGCCGGCGCTGCCGGCTTTCATCGAGCGCACGCTGACCGAGGAGGGCATTCAACTCGTTCTCGACGCCATCGAGCAGACGAACCTCTTCACGGCCGACCTGGATATTCGCGCAGCACAGAACATGATCTCGGACGCCTCCGACACCGTTTTCGAGTTGAATGCCGGTGGCAACGAGGTGGTCGTGAGGGCCTTCGCCCTCGGGATGCTGGATCCATCCATGGGGACGCCGCCGGGAGCCAGCTCCCGCGAGATGGAGGCGTACCGGGCCCTCACCGAGCTGAACGACGCGCTCACGACGCTCGACACCTGGCTGCCGGCAGAAGCCTGGGTGGCCGAGGGCTGGCAGCCCTACGCGGCGCGGGCCTTCCGGCTCTACGTGGCCGATGTGACCGGCCAGCCGATCGACGGCGGGGACCTTCCCGGCCAGGTTCGGGAATGGCCGACGGACGACGATCCGGCCGCCTTCGGTGAGGTGCAGGAGGGCTTCGGTGACGGCACGCGATGCGGCGTGGCCACCGGTGATGCGGGGGAGACCTGGCTTGCGGAGCTGAACGCGGCTAGCCAGAACACCCTGTGGACGACCGACGGCGATAACCGCTTCCGGGTCCAGCCTCGACCCCTCCTGCCGCACGAGGAACCCGACTGCCCCGATCCCTTCGCAGCCTGAAGCCCCCTTCGCTACAATGCGGGCGCCCCGCCCACGTCCGACCGGTGCGTGCGGAGCCGAAACTTGCCCCGACGTCGCGGTTGACCTCAGGAGCCTCGAGACCGAGCTGATGCAACGCTGATGCAACGAATGGCGCCTCGAACCAGGTTGCGGCCGATGCTGCGCATCGGTCTACCTCTTCTCGTCATTGGTCTGCTTGCCGGATGCATGCTGCCGCCCGAGCCGAAGACGGAGGTGGGCAGGGACGTCTTCAACCTGTACCTGGTCGTGCTGGCGCTGGCGCTCATCGTGTTCGTCGCCGTCGAAGGATTCATCCTGTACGCGGTGGTCCGCTACCGGAGAAAGCCCGGCGACGATGTTCTGCCGGAGCAGCTGCATGGCAACAACACGGTGGAGATCATCTGGACGGTCATCCCCACGGTCATCGTGTTCATCCTCTTCGGCGCCAGCATGATCACGCTGGCCGAGGTGGAGGCCCGTTCCGACAACCCCGGCGTGACGATCGAGGTCGAGGGGTTCCAGTGGCAGTGGAACTTCCGCTATCCCGACGAGGGAGCCACGATCACCGGCAGCGCCGCCGACCCGCCGGTCATGGCCGTGCCGGTGGGGGAGCCAGTGCGCCTGGTGCTCAGCTCGATCGACGTGAACCACGCGTTCTTCGTGCCCCAGTTCCTCATCAAGCGTGACCTCATCAACCTGGGTGAGAACGGGCGCAACAACGAGCTGGAGTTCACGATCACCGAGGCCGGCACCTACGCCGGACAGTGCGCCGAGTTCTGTGGCGACTTCCACGCCGACATGACCTTCGTGGTGGATGCCATGTCCCGCGCCGACTATGACGCGTACATGGCCGCCATCGTCGCCGGAGAGCCGCCGCCCGCGACCGGAGGCGAAGATTGCGGCACGACCATCGCGGTCACCGCCGTCGAGAGCATCCAGTTCGACACCGATGCCATCGAGGCCCCGGCGGGCGAGGACTTCTGCATCGAGTTCACGAACAACGACACGAGCATCCACGACATCGGTATCGTCGACACCGAAATCAACGGTGACGACATCGGCCCCGGCGCGTCGATCACGTACGTCATCCCGGCCATGGAGGCCGGCGACTACACCTTCTTCTGCACCATTCACCCGACGATGACGGGTGACCTGACCGTCACCGAGTAGCACCGGAGCGCGAACGCCAAATGGCAACCACGACCCTCGAACCCCGCACCGTCGCGTACCGCCGATCCTGGGTGCTCGACTGGTTGACCACGGTCGACCACAAGAAGATCGGCGTCCTGTACATCGTCAACAGCTTCATGTTCTTCTTCGCGGCGGGCATCCTGGCCCTGGTGATCCGCAGCGAGCTGGCCGTCCCCGGCCTCCAGTTCGTGGACGAGAGCACGTACAACCAGGCCTTCACGATGCACGGGACGATCATGCTGTTCCTGTTCATCATTCCGGCGCTGTCGGGCTTCGCCAACTACATCGTGCCGCTCATGCTCGGGGCGCCCGACATGGCCTTCCCGCGCATCAACGCGCTCAGCTTCTGGCTCCTCCCGCTGGGCGGCGGGCTCATCTTCAGCGGGTACCTGTTCGGCGGGGCCGCGGCCGAGGGCTGGACCGGCTACGCGCCGCTGACGAGCTCTCAGTACTCCGAGGGCGTCGGCACCGACCTGTGGATCATCGGCCTCACGCTCGTCGGCGTGGCGTCAATCCTGGGCGCGGTGAACTTCATCGCCACCATCTTCAAGATGCGCGCGCCGGGCATGACCCTCTTCCGCATGCCGATCTTCGTGTGGACGGTCCTCGTCACCGCGGTGCTCATCCTCCTCGCCACGCCGGTTCTCGCGGCCGGTCTCATCGCGCTCTTCATCGATCGCAACTACGGTGGCTCCTTCTTCGACCCCAGCGTGGGTGGCAACCCGGTCCTGTGGCAGCACATCTTCTGGTTCTTCGGCCACCCCGAGGTCTACATCGTGATCCTGCCCGCCATGGGCGTGGTGAGTGAGATCCTGCCGGTCTTTAGTCGCAAGCCGCTGTTCGGGTACAAGGCTTTCGTCTTCGCCACCATCGCCATCGGTCTGCTCAGCTGGAGCGTCTGGGCGCACCACATGTTCACCACCGGCTCGGTCTTCCTGCCCTTCTTCAGCTTCATGACCGCGCTCATCGCCATTCCGACCGGGATCAAGATGTTCAACTGGCTCGCCACCCTGTGGCGTGGCAAGCTCATGCTCACGACGCCCATGCTGTTCGCGCTGGGCTTCATCAGCATGTTCCTCATCGGCGGCATCAGCGGCGTGATGCTAGCCTCGCCGCCCATCGACTTCCACCTCCAGGACACCTACTTCGTGGTGGCACACCTCCACTACGTCTTCTTCGGTGGATCGGTCTTCGGCGTCTTCGCGGCCACCTATTACTGGTTCCCGAAGATGACGGGGCGCAAGCTCAACGAGCCGCTGGGCAAGGTCCACTTCTGGATCCATTTCATCGGCTTCAACCTTGCCTTCTTCCCGATGCACCAGTTGGGCCTGTCGGGCATGCCGCGGCGGGTCGCCGACTACAGCCCGGATGCCGGCTGGACGATCCTGAACGTCGCCTCGACGATTGGGGCATTCATGATCGCGGTGAGCGTGATCCCGCTCCTGATCAACGTGGTCGCCACCTTCATCAACGGGGAGCCCGCGGGCAACGATCCGTGGGAGGGCAACACGCTCGAGTGGGCGACCACCTCGCCCCCGCCGCCGTACAACTTCGACTCCCTCCCGCCGATCCATTCCGAACGGCCACTCTTCTTCCTGACCCACGGGCACGGACACGCCGCAGCGCGTCCCGAGGACCTCGAGGAGGACCCGGGTGATGACGTCGAGCGCCGGGACGGCCTGGTGTGAGCGCGCGCACCATGCAGGCCCACCCGGCCGGCGAGCACGCCGCGCAGGTGGCCATCGCGCACGGCGGCTCCGGCATGCCGACCGCGCTGGTGGGGATGCTCCTGTTCATCGCGTCCGAGGTGATGTTCTTCGCCGGCCTCTTCGCCACCTACTTCAATGCCCGTGCAACCTCCCCCGGTGAGTGGGGGCCGCCGGCCGGAGCGCATGAGCTGGACCTCCCACTGGCCGCCGTCCTGACCGCGATCCTGGTGGCGTCGAGCTTCACGATGCAGTTCGGCGTGTGGGCCATCCGGCGCGGCGACATCGGCAAGCTCAGGCTGTGGACCGCGATCACGCTGGGCCTGGGCGTGCTCTTCCTCAGCGGGCAGCTGTACGACTACAGCGTGCTGGGCTTCGGCATTGGCGACGGCGTGTTCGGAACGGTCTTCTACACGCTCACCGGCTTCCATGGCGCGCATGTCTTCGGCGGCGCGGTGGGCCTGACGATCGTGCTGGCGCGCGCGTGGCGCGGCCAGTTCAGTGCTCGCAACCACGTCGCGGTCGAGGCGGTCAGCATGTACTGGCACTTCGTCGACGTGGTCTGGATCGGTGTGTTCTCCGTCATCTACCTGCTGCGCTAGCGAGGACGCACCCTATGTCGGATACGGTCGTCGGCTTCCTGATTCTCGGGATCGGCATGCTGGTCGTGCTCGGCGTGGTCTTCGCCATCTCCTCGCGTGGCGGGTCTCCCGCGGCTCGCGCGCAGCCACCGAAGGGCGTGCATCTGCCCGGGCCAAGCTTCCTGCCGGTCGTCATCTCGGTGGGCGGCGCGCTGATGGGTGCCGGGCTTGCCTTTCGCGGCACCGATCAGCTCGCGAATCCGTTCCTCGCCATTCCGGGGCTGCTCGTCTTCGTCGGGGCCGTGATCGCCTGGGTGCGGGCGGCGAACCACGAATGGCGCGAGGCCGAGCACACCTCGCACGATGACGGCGCCACCCACTGATCGCCCGATGACGGCCGGGATTGTTGCGCGCGCCGGCCTGAACCTGCGGCGCCTGCCGTTCCGATACCTGCTCGTGGCGGCCACGCTGCCGATCCTGCTGCTGGCCTTGCTCGGGGTTGTTGTGCTGGCTTCGGCGCCCGCGCGTTCTCCCGCGACCGAGGGCAGCCTGGCGCCCGACTTCACCCTCGCCGATCTTGACGGCAGCCCGGTCCGCCTGGCGGATCTGCGCGGACGGCCGGTCATCGTCAACTTCTGGGCCAGCTGGTGCGTCCCGTGCATCGAGGAATTCCCGCTCCTGACCGATGCGGCCGAGCGCCACGCCGGCGACGGGCTGGCCATCATCGGCATCGTCTACCAGGACCGAACCGAGGCGGCGCGGGGATTCATGCAGCGCAACGGCGCCACCTGGCAGGTGGCGATGGATCCGGACGAGCGCGTGGCCACCGCGTATGGCATCCTCGGTCCGCCGCAGACCTATTTCATCGGCCGCGACGGTACCATCGTGGCACGCCACATCGGCCAGCTCTCCGCCCGTTCGCTCGACGAGAAGCTGGCCGCCATCATCGACGAGGAATGAGCATGGACCGCAACCTACCGGCGACCCGATCCGAGACCGCGCTCACCGAGACCGATGCCCGCCCCTCGCTGCCGAGGCGCCAGCCATTGAGCGTGGCGTTCCTGCCGCTGGCGCTGGTGGCCTTCATCATCCTCGCCTTCGCCATCGCCGCATGGACCTTCCTCTCCGCGGCGACCTGACGTGTCCGACGCGGCCGTCGAGGTCCGGGGGCTGCGCAAGTCGTACGGCACGCTCGAGGCGGTGCGTGGGATCGACCTGCGCGTCGAGCGCGGCGAGGTCTTCGCGCTCCTCGGCCCGAATGGCGCCGGCAAGACGACCACGGTCGAGATCCTGGAGGGTCACCGGCAACGGACCGCCGGCGAGGTCAGCGTGCTCGGCCACGATCCAGGCCGCAACGAGCGCGCACTGAAGGAGCGCGTCGGCATCGTGCTCCAGCAGACCGGCGTCGAGCTGTACCTCACCGTGCGCGAAGTCGTGGAGCTGATCGCCGGGTACTACCCCGCCCCGCGGGCGGTCGGTGACGTGTTGGCGCTCGCCGGCCTGACCGAGCAGGCGAATCAGCGGGTCCTGCGTCTGTCCGGCGGCCAGCGGCGCCGCGTCGACCTGGCGGTCGCCATCGTCGGCGACCCGGAGCTGCTCTTCCTGGACGAGCCGACCACAGGCTTCGATCCATCGGCCCGTCACCAGGCATGGGACACGCTGCGGGGGCTGACGAGCCTGGGCAAGACGATCTTTCTCACCACCCACTTCATGGACGAGGCCCAGGCCCTTGCCGACCGGGTGGCGGTGATGGCCGCGGGGAGCATCGTGGCGACCGGCACGGTGGACGAGCTCGTCGGCAGCGGTCAGCCGGTCAGCCGCGTTCGATTCCGCGTGCCGGACGGTGTCCTGCCGCCCGAGGCGCTCGGCGCGCGCCGCGAGGCATCGGTCTGGCGGTTGGAGACGGCGACGCCCACGCGGATACTGCACGAGCTGACGTCGTGGGCCGTGGATGCCGCGGTCGAGCTATCGGAGCTCGAGGTCAGCCGCCGCTCCCTGGAGGAGATCTACCTGGATCTCACTGGTCTGCCGCCCGAGAAGGGCGAGGCTGAGTCATGAAAGGGGTCGCCCTGGCCTTCAGGCAGGTGATATATGAGAACCGAGCCTTCTGGCGCAGCCCGGCAGCAGCGTTCTTCACGTTCGCGTTCCCGCTCATCTTCCTCGTAATCTTCAGCCTGCTCTTCGGCCGCGAGGCGGCGCAGTTCTTCACCGCCGGCATCATCACCCTGTCGCTCGTCAGCGCCACGTATACGAACATCGCCATGTCGGTCACGATTGCGCGGGACGAGGGGATCCTCAAGCGCCTCCGTGGCACCCCGCTCCCGCCGCTCGCCTACCTGGCGGGGCGGATGATGCACGCCGTGGCCATCGGCCTCCTGCTTGCCGTCATCGTCATGGCCTTCGGCGCAGTGGTGCAAGGCGTGGAGGTGCCGTGGGCAGGCCTGCCAGTCCTCGTACTCGTGCTCATCGTCGGCTCCGCCGCGTTCTGCGCGCTCGGCCTGGCGGTCAGCGCCCTGGTGCCGAATGCCGATGCGGCGCCGGCGATCATCAATGCCAGCGTCCTGCCGCTCTATTTCGTGAGCAATGTCTTCGTGCCGGCCGACAACGCCCCCGCCTGGCTCGACGCGGTCAGCCGGATCTTCCCCATCCGCCACCTGGCCGATGCGGTCGCGTCGGTGTACCTGGCCGCCCCGTCTGCTCCGCCGATACCGTGGGTCGATCTGGCGGTCGTGGCGGCGTGGGGGATCGGTGC
>JACDBS010000160.1 GCA_013694795.1 Chloroflexota bacterium
GGCGCGGCAGAAGTCGAGGAGCTCATCGGCCTTCGGATGGTCGACCGCGATGGCGTCGAGCACGCGGCGCGTGAGGGCGTCGGGGTCGTCCGGCATCGGCTCGTCGCCGATCCAGTCCGGCCACAGCTCCTTCGCGAGCCGCAGCATCTCCGCGCGGACCTCGTCGTAGGCGGTTGCGGCGCGCAGCTCCAGCTCTGCGGGGGTGATCGTCGCCTTGAGGGCGTGGTGGAACTTGCGCTCGTACAGCTCGCGGCCCAGCGGGAAGTCGCCGTCGGCGGTGGGGAGGAGGTCGTCGCGCAGCCACGCCGTGAAGGCCTCGACAGCGTCGATCGCCGGCTTGGCCGCGGCTGTGACCCGCTCCCTGACGGTGGCATCCAGCTCGCCGGCCATCTCGACCGCCGTCTGGCACAGGTCGGTCACGCCCGGCATGGTTTGAATCGCCTTCTCTACGTGGAAGCCGCTCACGGCGCGTCCCCGCCCGGACGTGAGGTTCGTCCGCGCCGCCGCGAGGATGGCGGGGATGCCTTCCATGCGGCCGGCCGCGCTCTCGAGCCGCTGCCCGAGGGGCGCGAACTCGCGGCTCAGGAGGCCGAAGAGGCCGCCTCCAAGGAGGTAGCTGTAGCTGATCGCGCTCCACGAGAGCTCATCAAGGTCCTGTTCGTCGAAGCGGAGCTCGTCGATGGCGCCGAGCAGGACGCGGCGGTCGATCTCCTCCCCGCGGCTCAGGCCATCGGCCGCCTCGAGGCGGCCACGGGCGTCTGCCAGCCAGGCCAGGCGCTCACTCGCGCCGGCATCGGTCAAGTCAGGCCAGCGGTGGTCGTGCTCGTGGTGTCCCGCCTCGGTGGCATGGATCGGGTAGTGGCGGAAGTAGTCGGCGAAGAAGGCGTCCTGCGCCTCGGCAAAGCTCATGCCGCCCATGGTGGCAGAGCCGGCCGCCGGACGGCTCCCACGGCTGGCGATCCCCGGCTCATTCCGCACTGCCACTGATGTCGATCTCGATCGTGTCGAGGATTGCCTGCAGTTCGGCGAGATCCGGCTCCGACGTCTCTGGTCGCGAGGCGGACTCGACTGACCAGCAGCCCGCTAAAGAGCTGCGAGATGCTGCCATTGATCCCGATGCTCGAGCTGCCCTGGGGGCGGGGCGTCGATTCGAACCCATCGACGTCGACGATCCACAATCGGTCGACATCGCCCGGCTCCTCTACCAAGAGTTCCGACCGAGGGGGTCGACCCAGAGAGCGTAATGGCCATGTCGCAAAGGTCGCGCAGCTGCGGAAGGTCCTGCCAGATGCTCAACAGCGCCTGCTGCGTCGCCTCCTCGGCCAGGTCGAGGTCGCGCAGGATCCCTGCGCGCCACGGCGAGGAACCGATCCGCGATCCGGGCGGCAAGGTCGGCGTAGGCCGCCTTGTCACCTCGCTGGGCTCGGACCACGAGATCGGTATCCATTGCCTCATCCGCACGGGCGGCATCGGTTCAGACCGATGCATTACACAGCGTACGGGGATTCGGAGGGATCAGACCTTCAATATCCAGGTTGACGAGCGTGAGCGGCGGCGGCCTCCGATGGCCACCGCCCCCACGAGCTGTTCAGGGTTTTGGCGTGAGTTGAATCGATTCGACCACCGCCTGCTGTGCGGCGAGGTCCTCGGCTGAGGTGCCAGGATACGAGAAGGCCTCGATGATCAGGCGCTCGCCATCGACGTCCACGATATGGATCGCGTGGGTCTGGCCAGGCTGCCAACCCCAGACCTGGCCGCCCGCGGTTCCGTCATCGAAGAGCAGGAACCGGTCATTGCCCGCAGGATCCAGCTCGGCATCCAGGGGGATCGTGAGCTGGACGAGCTGTCCGGCGTGGCCATCGACGGTGATGTCGGTAGGCCCGGTCGCTGTCCATGCGGGATGGCTCAGGATCGCCTGCACGAGGTCGTTGACGGTGGGGCCCACTGGGGGATCCAGGCGGCCTTCGGACTGCGAGAGCGGGTTGTTGAAGAGGTTGAACTGGTCGTCCGCGGTATAGAACCGGATCGCCATGCCGTCGGGCGCGTTCCTGCCCTTCGGACCGATCGTGACCCAGTTGTCGCTGGCCGACCAGCCGTCACCCGCGGGAAGCGCGACCGTGACATCAACGGGGAGATTGGTGGGCACCAGATACCGGCCTGCGAGATTCGATTGACTGCCGAGAGCAGCCACGGGGGTGGGCACGGGCGTCGGCGTCGGATCGTCGAGTCCCGGACCGCCGATGTTCGGGGCGAGGTAGTTGAAGCCCACCAGCGCGGCGACGACCACGACGGCAGCCGCGACGCTGAGCTTCGCAATGTTGTTCATTCTGGGGAGCCTCCACCCTGGCCACCAGGCCGGGCGCTGATGAATCGAGGGAAGCTGGGCGCGGATGGCGTCGCGCGTCGCATCCGGCAGGGGCGTCGCACCGTCGAACTCGTCGAGGTAGCCCTCGAGGACACCGATGAAGTCGGGTTCGCGGGTCATGCCGTGCCTCGTGCCACTGCGGGACGCGCATCGGCTTCGAGCGCCGAGCGCAATTGCTGAAGGGCGTAGTGCAACCGGGAGCGCGCCGTTCCGGGGGGCGTCCCCATCCGTTCGGCGGCCTCGGTCGGTGTCAATCCGAGATAGTGCACCAGCACGACGACGGTCCGGTGCTCGACGCTGAGCTGCCGAAATCCCCGATCGAGCTGGTCCTGCATGGCGACGCGCGATGCGGCATCCGGGTCCGCGTACTCGCGTTCCAGGAGCCGCAGGTTGCCACGTTGACGTCGTTCGCGGCGCGATTCGGCATAGCAGGCGTTGACGAGCAGCCGGTGGGTCCAGGCCTCGAACCGGTCCGGGTCTCGCAGGGTCGGCAGGTTCCGCCACGCGTCGAGGAGGGCCTGCTGAGTGGCGTCCTGGGCGAGGGTCGTGTCGCGCAGGATCCGGCGCGCCACGGAGTGCATGGAGTCGCCGATGCGTCCGACGAGGTCGTCGAAGGCCTCTTCGTCGCCGTGCATCGCCCGCTCGACGAGCTCGCGATCCATGCTTCACCCGGACTGTGCGCTGGCCGCGTCTGCGGCCAATCACCGAGTATGAGTGCGTCCCCAACGGCAGCGTTCAAATCGAGCCCGGGCAACGGTGTGTGCCGGTGCACAGAAGCCGGGCGAGCCCGGTGGCCCGCCCGGCGAGGTTCCGTTGGGTGAGTCGACGCTATGGAGCCGGCTCCGCGAAGTCGATCGACTCCAGGATGCTCTCCATCTCAGCGATGTCGGCCACCAGCGCGTCGTCCGGGTGGGCCGCGATCACGACGACGGCCTCGCCGTCCAGGTCGACCACGTAGACGTCCATGCGCTGACCGACGAAGGCCAGCTGGCCGCTCGAGAGATCCGGGCCTGCGCCCGGCCAGAGCCGGATGATGCCTCCGCAGGTGGCGATATCGAAGTCCGCTGGGACGCGGAACTCGAGGAGTTGGGCAGGGTACCCGCCGAGTGTCTGGGCGCTCGGTCCGACGGTCTCATGGCCGCCCTGAGCGGCGAGTGCCTCCGTGATCGCCGCCGGCGTCCGCGCCTCGACCAACTCGACCAACGCGTCTGCGTCCGACTCCGGTCGATGACAGGCATCCTCGAAGACGTGGGTGATGATCCAGGTCCCGACGAAGACATCGCCCTTGCCGATGAATCCGTCTCCGGTGTTCCATCCGGCCGGAACGGTGACGGTCAAGGACCGAGGCGTGTCCCAGTTGCTGACGCGGTAGGTGCCTGCATCGAGGTCACCGGCGGTCGGCATCTGCCGCGTTGCTGCAGATGGTGTTGCCGAGGTTGTGGGTTCGTCGAGGCCAGGGCCGCCGACGTTCGGGGCGACGAGGTAGTTGTAGCCGAGCAGGGCGGCCACCACCACGGCGGCGGCGGCGAGCCCGAGCTTGACGCTCGTGTTCATGTTCTGGAACCTCCGCGCCGGCCACCAGGTGATGCGGCGCTGTGGGGTCGTGGGGAGCTGGTCGAGCACGGCGTCCAGGACTCGGTCCGGGAGTGCCGTGACGCCCTCCTCCAGCCACGACCGAACGATGCGCGTGGTGTCGCGATCGG
>JACDBS010000183.1 GCA_013694795.1 Chloroflexota bacterium
GGTGATCTGGCCGAGGATGAGCTGCTCGGTGAACTCCTTGGAGCCGACGGTGAACGTGGCGCCGGACAGATCGGTCCCGGCGTCGGCGCTGCCCGAGGCGCCCGGCGCGTCGCTCGACGCGCCGCTCCCTGACGAACAGGCGGCGACGATGAGCGCGAGACCGCCCAGGAGGGCGGCGCTTCGGCGCAGGTGATAGGCAGACGAGAGCATGTCGATATCTCCTCCGGTGTTGACTGCTTGGGATGCGGTTGATCCTTGGGGCTGCGACTTCCTTTCCTTACTTTCCGGGTTGGGGGTCAGAGGCCCTTCGGACTCAGACGACCTTCGGCGATCCCGCCGAGATGATCGATGGTCAGCGCCAGGACCGCGGTCAGGACGCTGCCCACCAGCACGACCGTCTGGCGGTTGCTGACGAGGCCGCCGTTGATGATGTCGCCCAGGCCGCCGGCGTTGACGAATGTCGCGAGGGTCGCGGTCCCTACGTTGATGACGAGCGCCGTTCGCACGCCGGCCAAAATGACGGGCACGGCGAGGGGCAGCTCGATCTTGCGCAACACCGCGCTCTTCGTCATTCCCATGCCGCGACCGGCCTCGATCACCGACTGATCGACCTGCTGCAATCCGACCATCGTGTTGCGCAGGACCGGCAGGATCGAGTAAACGACCAGGGCGACGATCGCCGGCCAGAACCCGATGGTCCAGACGAGCGCCAGGATGACCAGCACGCCGATGGACGGAACTGCCTGGCCGATGTTCGCCACGGCGATCATCGGAGGCATGAGATAGCGCGCGGCCGGTCGTGTCAGCAGCACACCGAGCGGGACGGCGATAAGGATGACGAACACGGTCGAGACGACCGTCAGTGCCATGTGCTGGACGAAGACGCCCGAGATCTTGTCCACGGTCAGCAGGCGGCGCTCGGTGCTCCCGAGCTCCTGTGCTGCGACCCAGACGAAGAGGATCACGCACACGGCTGCCAGGGCGATTGGCAGGCCAAGGTAACCCATGACGCTCGCCCGCCGGCCTCGAAGCGCATCGGTTCCGCCGCCAACGACCGATGCAGCGCTGACGCCAAGTCCGGTGTGTGGGGGCCCGACAATGGCCATCAGGCGTTCGCTGCTCCCGCGGCATGGAGCTCGTCAGCGTCGGCGCGTGAGCGGTCGCGGGCATCGCGCCGCATCTCCTGGATCTCGGCGCTCACGGTCGCGAAATCGACGTTCCCCTGGTAGACGCCGTTGGCGTCAACGACGGTGGCGCAGCCGTAGCGAGACTTGAGCATCTCGTTGAGGGCGTCCGCCAGGGTCGCGTTCGGCTGGACGAGAGCCTCGGGCGGGAGCCCGATCTCGATCAAGGGCCGGTCATCGCGCTGAAGCTCGCGGCCGCTGACCCAACGCGCCGGCCGTCGCGCCTCGTCGAGGAGCAGGACCGCCCCCTTGTCGGAGGCCCGCAGCGCGGCGAGTACGTCGGCGCGCGTGCTGTCGATTCGGGCGATCGGCCACTCGCTGAGCTCGATGTCGCGCACCCGCGTGAGGTTCAGACGCTTCAGCGAGGCGCCATGGCCGATGAAGTCGGCGACGAAATCGTCGGCCGGCGCCGAGAGGATCCGCTCCGGCGTGTCGAACTGGGCGATCTGCGACCCCTCGCGCAGGATCGCGATGCGGTCGCCCATCTTGATCGCCTCGTCGATGTCATGGGTGACGAAGATGATCGTCTTGCGGATCGTCTCCTGGAGGCGGAGGAACTCATTCTGGAGGCGATCCCGGGTGATCGGGTCGATGGCGCCGAACGGCTCGTCCATGAGCATCACGGGCGGGTCTGCGCTGAGGGCGCGGGCAACACCGGCGCGCTGGCGCTGACCGCCCGACAGGTGCTTCGGATACCGGTTGCGGTAGGTCGCCGGGTCGAGCCCGACCATCGAGAGGAGCTCGTCCACCCGGGCCCCGATGCGCTTCTCGTCCCAGCCCAGCATCCGGGGAACCGTGGCGATATTGTCCGAGATCGTCTGGTGCGGAAACAGGCCGACCTGCTGGATGACATAGCCGATCCGCCGGCGCAGCTTGTCAGGGTCCACTTTCGTGACGTCCTCGCCCTCGAGGATGATTCGGCCCGATGTCGGCTCGATGAGCCGGTTGATGAGGCGCATGGTGGTCGTCTTGCCGCAGCCGGATGGACCGACCAGGATGACGATCTCACCCGCCGGGATGTCCATGTCGAGCTGCTCGACGGCGGGTTTGCCCTGACCGGGAAAGGTCTTGGTCAGCTGCTGGAGGCGGATCATCGGCTCCGCGCCGATGCTCGCAGCGGTCGTCGTCATCTCAGGCACGGATCCCTTTCGAAGTGGTCAGGCGGGTTAGACCCACGAATGCAAGGTCGATGAGAATGGCGATGATGATGATGCCAAGCACGGCGCTCAGGGCCTGCGGCACGGAGGTCGGAGAGCCGAATCGCGCAAGGGCACGGAAGATGTCCTTGCCCAGGCCGGGTCCGTTCACCACCGCGG
>JACDBS010000238.1 GCA_013694795.1 Chloroflexota bacterium
GCCGGAGGCCGGCGGTAAGCCCTCACGAACTGACCTCGACGTGCACCGGGACCGCGCGACGCACGGTGTCGGAGACCGGGCAATGCTCCATCGCCCACACCGCCAGCTCCTCCAGCTTCTCCAGCCCCACGTCATCGGCGGACATGCGGAAACCGATGCGCATCGAGAGCGGACCGCCGGGCACCGATGCATCCAGGCCCAGGATGCCGCGGTCGTCCGACTCCGAGTCGACCTCCACCTGGCACGTGAAGTTGGCAAGCGAGAGCTGCGCGGCGCGCATGGTGGCCAGCGAGGTGACGCACGATGCGACCGCCGCGCGCAGGAACCATCCGGGGCTGGGTGCCGAGCCTGCGCCACCCACCGCGCCAGGCATATCGGTCTCCAGGACTTCGCCGTTCGGTCCCTCGACCCGGACCCGGAGGCCGGACTCGACGCGGGCGGTGGCGAGCGAATCGGTGTAGCGCGCCTCGTCCGGGTGTTCGGTCAGGTAGGCGCTTGCGCCCTCGATGGCGGCGCGGATGGCATCGGTCATGTCTTCTCCTCAATGAGCTTGCGAAACGCGTCCTCGTCCAGGACCAGCACGCCGAGCTGCTCTGCCCTGGACAGCTTGCTTCCGGCCTTGTCGCCGGCCACGAGATAGTCCGTCTTTGCCGACACCGATGAGGCCGCATGCCCCCCGGCGGCACGAATGGCGTCCTCCGCCTCTGAACGGCTGAGGCCGGGAAGGGTACCGGTCACGACGAGCGTCTTTCCGCTCAGCGGGCCCTCGGCTCTATTTCGCGCGCCTGGTGCCGGCGCCTCCGCGCTCACGCCGGCCTCGATGAGCCGATGCAGGGTATCGCGCGTGTGCGCGTCGCCGAAGAAACGCACGATGCCTTCGGCGACCACCAGGCCAATCCCGTAGACGCCGGTCAGCTCCTCGACCGATGCGTCGCGCAGGCGATCGGCGACACGGCGGGTCCAGTCCGCATCGGTTTCTCCTTCGGTCGTCGAAAGCTCGGTAGCCAGCCAGGCGGCAAGGTCGATGGCCGTCTGCTCGCCGACGTGACGGATCCCCAGGCCATTGAGGATGTGGCTCAGCGGCCTGTGTCGGGCGTTGTTGATCGCCTGGGCGAGGTTGTCGGCGCTCTTGCGGGCCAGCCGATCGAGGCCCTCCAGGGCTTCGGCGTCGAGGCGGAAGATGTCGGCCGGCTCCTTGACCAGCTCGCGCTCGACGAGCTGCATCATGATCTTGAAGCCCAGGCCGTCGATGTCGAGGCCGCCGCGACCGCTGAAATGGAGCAGGCCGCCGATGCGCTGCGCGGGGCAGTACGGGTTCGGGCAGCGGGTGACGACTTCTGGCTCCTCGCGCAGGGCCTGGGTGCCGCAGACGGGGCAGGCGGCGGGCATCTCCCAGATGGTCTCGCTGCCGTCGCGCGCGTCCAGCACCGCGCTGACGACCTCCGGAATGACGTCGCCCGCCCGCTGGAGCACGACCGTGTCGCCGACGCGGAGGTCCTTGCGGCGGATCTCATCGATGTTGTGCAGCGTCGCGTTGCGGACGGTGGTGCCCCCCACCGACACCGGCGTCACGTGGGCCACAGGGGTCATGGCGCCGGTCCGCCCGACATAGACCTCGATCGCCTCCAGCTTCGTGGTGACCTGCTCCGCGGGGAACTTGTAGGCGGTTGCCCAGCGCGGTGCCCTCGACACGAATCCGAGCTGCTGCTGCTCTTCGAGCGCGTCGACCTTGATGACGATCCCATCCGTCTCATAGTCGAGGTCCTTGCGCGCATCGGCCCATTCGGTGGTGAAGTCGATGACCGCTTCGATGCCCTCCACCCTTCGTACATGCGGGTTGACGGGAAAGCCCAGGCTTTCGAGCAGTGCGAGCGATTCGGAATGGGTGCTGAGCCCGTGCGCGCCCACGAGCTGGTAAGTCCACACGCTCAGCCGTCTGCTGGCGGTGACTTTCGGATCCTTCTGGCGCACGGTGCCGGCGGTCGTGTTGCGCGCGTTGGCATAGAGCGGTCTGCCCTCTTTCTCGAGCTGCTCGTTGAGGGACGCGAACGCGCCGCGCGGCATGTAGACCTCGCCGCGCACCTCGAGGCGGTCGCCGGGAGGATCTTCGTGCAGGCTCAGGGGGATGGCGCGCACGGTCCGCAGGTTGGCGGTCACGTCCTCGCCGGTCGTCCCGTCGCCGCGGGTCGCGACGCGCACGAATCTCCTGCCCTCGTAGCGAAGGCTGATGGCCAGTCCATCGATCTTCAGCTCGCACACGTAGGTCACCGGCGGGTCGTCCAGGCCTCGCCCGAGGCCACGTCGCACGCGCGTGTCGAACTCGCGCAGCTCATCGGCGCCAAATGCGTTGCCCAGGCTGAGCATGGGGACCTCATGACGGACCGATGGGAATCCGCCCTCCGTCGGGGCGCCCACGCGCTGGGTGGGCGAGTCATCGGTGACCAGCTCCGGGTGCGCCGCCTCGAGCTCGTTGAGCTCCCGGAAGGCAAGATCGTACTCGCGGTCGCTGATGGTGGGCCGATCGAGGACGTGGTAGCGGTGATTGGCCTCGTTCAGCGTTGCGCGGAGCTCCGCCGCGCGGGCCGCCGGGTCGGTCGGGGTCATCGCTCCGATTCTACGGTCCCCTTCTCCGCTCCGATTCCTTGCGGGGCGCCTGAGCGCCGCTCAGCGACGATATCCATCAACCTCCCCGATTCATGCAGGCGCGAGCGCCGCTCAGCGGCGGTATCCATCAACGGCGCATGGTTTGCGGTCCGCGCGACCGGCAATCCGGCCTCGCCCCGCTCAGAGATCACCGCTCAGCGGCGCATGGCGCGAACGACCCCCGAAACGACCCACGCATTGCGCAGGTTTTTGGCCCTGCTTCGCGGCTAGCGCCGCTCAGCGGCCGCGGTGTCGGCCGTCCGCGGCGGTGTCGGCGGCGTCGCCTGCCTCAGCCGCCTCAGCCGCCTCAGCGTCCTCATCCCCATCCGACCCACTGAACCAGGCGCGGATGTGCTCGGTGTGCTCGGCGTAATGGGCTGGTCCGTCGTAGCCAATGACCGCTTCCACCGTGTCCCCGTTCCCGAGCCGCTCCGAGCGGAGTGCCGCATCCGAAGCCGCGACCCGCTCGCGGAAGGCGGTGAAGGCAACCTCCTCCCGGTCCAGTGCGTCGCGCGGCGTGATGGAGCGTGCCTCAAGCGCGATGCGTTCGTTCATGGCATCGGTGTCGTCGCCGGAGTAGGCGAACTCGGCACCGCGGCCGTCGGTGGCCAGAGCCAGCGCATGGGTGCCGTGCTCGCACCACGCGGCGACATGCACGATGAGGTCGCGCACGCTCCACTCCTCGACCACGCCGGGCACGGTGACGAGATCGGCATCCACCCCGGTCAGCGCATCCAGAAACGCGTCACGGGCAGCGTCCAACTCCGCCAGCAGGGTGTCGTCAGCCACGAGCCGAGTCCCGGAGGGCCTGCCTCAGCTCCTCCGAATGCTCGCGGTAGTGTGCGGCGCCGTCCTCGCGGATTCCCTCCTCCAGGGTGGCGCCATCGGGAAGCCGTTCGCCAAGCAGCGCGTCACTGAGCCGCCCCAAGCGTTCGACCAATGCCTCGACCGATGCCGCCTCGCGCTTGCGCACGGTGGCCAGATCGGTTGAGCGCGCGATCCGCGCGACCGTCTCGTTCACCTCGTCCACCGGCGGCTCGCCGACCCCCACCTCGTTGACGCGGCGCGAGTTCGGCGATCGGTAGCCGCTCGGCAACCAGCCGCCGGAGTCATCGGTCCCCCGTGGCC
>JACDBS010000024.1 GCA_013694795.1 Chloroflexota bacterium
GCCGCGTCCAGATGATGCCCTTCTCGGCGACCTGCACCGCGTAGAAGCGACGGCCGCCGATGGTCATCGAGTAGCCGCCGACCTCGTTGATGGCAGCGGCAGCGGGCCTGCCGGAAGCGTCGTGGAAAAGCTCCGGCCTCGTCTCCACCAACCCGCGCGCGCCGTGCTCGCCGCCGGCCTCTTCGTCCGCAACCGCCGCGAAGATGACGTCGCGTCGCAGCTCGGCGCCTGAGCGCTTGAGCGCCAGCATGAGCCCCAGCTCCATGGCCACCATGTTCTTCATGTCCACGGCGCCGCGGCCCCAAACCACGCCGTCGATCAGCTCCCCGCCGAACGGGTCGCGTGACCATGATTCGGCGTCGACCGGCACCACGTCGATGTGGCTCAGCAGGATGAGCGGAGGCTCGGTGGCCGCGCCGGTGGCCTTGATGCGCGCGACGCATGAGCCGCGTCCCGGCGTGAGCTCGATCACTTCAGACTCGATCCCATCTCCGGCCAGGACCTCGGCGCAGTAGCGGGCCGCGGCCGTCTCTCCGCCGCTCGGGTCGCGTCCGGCCGCCACGTCCGGGCCGCCGTCGGGAGGATTCACTGATGGGATGCGGATCAGGCCGCGCAGGTGCTCAACACCCGCGTCGAGGTCGAGGAATGGGCGCAGGTCGAGGCTCATGCGCCTACGGTAACGCGGGCCGGCGCCCAACGCCCTCCGCCGCCTGAGCGGCGCGATGCGAGCACGGCCAGCGGCCCCTCGGCAAGCAGAAGTGCGACAGCCACCGCGAAGAGGATCGGCTCGGAGGTGGCCAGGCCCAGCCACACGAGGGTGGCCAGGAAGACAACGTGAATGGCCAACCGCGTCGCGAAGGCCAGGCGCAGGTCCAGGATCGCCTCCGCCGCACCGTCGGCACGGCCACGATCCGGCCCCCACACGGCCCAGCCTGACACGCCCACGAAGGCAATCAGCGCGAGCGCGAAGAGAAGCAGGCCGCCGCCCGGCTCCCGATCGGTGAGCGGCTTGAGGATGGTGAACGGGATCATGCTGGCGAACAGGAGGGCGAAGGCCGGCATCGGCACCACCAATTGCAGCCATTCGAGCATCGGTCGTGTGCGCGAAGCCTCGCGCAGCCAGCGGGTCAGCACGCTGAAGGCGGGAGTCACGAACAGCCAAGCGTAGAAGTTGCCGGCCGGCACGCCGAACCAGCCCTGCTCGAGACCGATGTCGCGCCACGTCCAGAGACCCATCCTGATCGCGACCGCGTCGAACGCGAGGTCGAGGCTGATGGCCAGCACGCTGTCGACCACCGGCGCGTAGCGGCGGCGCACGCCGAGCGCATCGGTGATGCGCATGACGCCGGCGATGATGAGCGCCCACGTGAGGCCGATGACGACCGGTGCTCGGTCGATGGCCAGGGTGAACTCGGGCGAGTACTCGTAGGTCTCGAAGATGATCTGGTTGGCCTGCTCGAGCAGCAGCCCGAAGATCGCGGCGCTCACGAGCTCCAGGAACGGCAGCCGGCCGCGGCGCAACGCCAGCCAAGCTGCGAGCACGAAGAACGCGGCTGCGCCGAGCTCCAGCACGAGGTGGAGGGGGTTCATGCCCCCCGATGGTAGCAAGTTTTCGAGTGCGACTACGGCCGCGGCGGTCCCAGACGCAGCAAGGCGAGAGGCACGAGGGCCAGCATGGTCACGACCGATGCGCTCGCCACCCCGGCCGAGAGATCGACGCGCTCCCAGAGCTGCGCGGCGCCGCTCGCGCCCAGGACAATGCCCGCGTTTGACATCGCGCTCACGATGCCGAAGATGCGCCCGCGCCGACGCGTCTCGGACGCGTCCGCCAGGAGCGCGTACCAGGCGGCGTTGTAGGCGGTCAGCCCGCCGCCCGCGATAAACGCGATGGCCCACACCACCGGGCGCTCCGCGCCCAGCACAAGGACGATCCCGAACAGGGCCACGGGGAGTGGCGCGGCCATTGCGACTGCGCGGCGGCTGGTGCGGTCGGCAAGGTGCGCGAGCGCGGGCCCGAGCAGGATGCTGCCGCCGCCGAGGAACGAGAAGGCGAGACCCACGTCGACGGTGGTCCAGGCGAGGCGTTGGGTGGCGAAAGGCGCGTAAGTGGTGATGAACGCGCCAAAGCCGGCCATCATCGCCAGGTTGGCCATGAGCAGCGCCACCAGGGCACCGCGGTTCGTCCGGCCGAGATCATCGACCACCGCCGAGCCGTCCACGTTTTTGGACGCCACTCGTCGGCGGCGAAGTGCCAGGCTGGCGACGAAGGCGATGGCACTGGTGGTTGCGACGACCACGAACGGCGCCCGCAAGCCGCCGATGGCGGCGATCAGCCCGCCGAAAGCCGGACCGGTGACGGTCCCCGCCGAGGCGGCGGCGGACACGATGCCATTGGCGAACGCGCGCCGCTCGGGCCGCGTGACCTCCACGATGTAGACGCGTTCGGACACGAGAAGCGCCCCTCCGCCGAAGCCCGAGAGCGCGCGCCACGTGAGGAGCCAGGCCGCGTTCGCCGCGGTGGCGATGAGCGCGTTCATGAAGGAGTAGAGGGCCAGGCCCCCGCTGATGAGGCGGCGCGCTCCGTATCGGTCCGTCAGGAATCCCGCGCCAAGCTGTCCGAGCCCGTTGGTGATGGCGAAGATGCTGGTCAGGAGCCCCAGCTCGAATGGCCTGGCGCCGAGCTCGGTGGCGAAGAGCGGCAGGAGCGGCAGCATGACCGAGATGCCGACCTGGGCGATGAAGCCGATGAAGGCAAGGAGGCCGAGCGCGGGGTCGATGGCGCTCGTGCGAGCGCGGAGGGACGCGAGCATGCCGCGCGCAGTCTGTCACACGCGCCCGGCATACCC
>JACDBS010000025.1 GCA_013694795.1 Chloroflexota bacterium
GGTGGAGGACGACACGGTCCGGGCCGACGCGCGCCAGGGGCGCGGCGTGTGGGCCTGGATCGCGGCGCGCGTCATGCGGCGCCCGCTCCTCATCGCGCTGCCCGTGCTGGCGCTGCTGGTCCTCGCCGGGTCGCCGTTCCTGTCCATTCAGCTGTCGACCGGCCAGAACCTCGAGGATCTGCCCGCCACGCCGGCGCGCGACGCGTTCCAGCTCATCGCCGACGAGTTCCCGGGCGGCTCCTCGGACCCTATCGTGGTCGCGCTCACGTATGACGACGCCATCCCGGGCACCGACGGGCTCTCGGCCGAGCGCCAGGTCGAGCTGGCAAGCTACATCGACGAGCTGCAGGCGCTCGATGAGGTGTCCGGCGTCGAGAGCGTCCTGGACCCCCCGCCCGGCATCGCGGCCGAGCAGTACGCAGCACTCCTGGCCATGGCGCCTGACGAGCGCCCGTCGGAGGCGCGCGAGACCCTCGACGCGTACCTGGACGACTGGATCGGCGGCGATACCACGAAGCTGCGAGTCGCGAGCGGGCTGCTGCCCGATTCGGATGACAGCCGAGACCTGGTGGATCGCGTGCGCGCGGCCTCGCGCCCGGAGGGTGCCGAGACGCTGACCGGCGGCCTGCCGTCGCGGTCACGCGACTTCATGACCAGCTTCTACGCATCGGTCCCGCTGGCGGTGCTCATCGTGGTGGCGGTAACGGCTGTCGTGCTGTTCCTGACGTTCGGATCGGTCTTTCTGCCGGTGAAGGCTGTGCTCATGAGCCTGATCAGCGTATCGGCCTCCTTCGGCGCGCTGGTCTGGATCTTCCAGCAGGGCCACTTCGCCGACCTCCTCGGCTTTGACCCATCCAGCGCGACCGCCGCATGGCTGCCGATCCTCATGTTCGCAATCCTGTTCGGACTGTCGATGGACTATGAGGTGCTGCTCCTGTCGCGCATCCGCGAGCGCTACCTGGCCCACGGCGACAACACGCGCGCCGTGGCCGAGGGGATCGGGATCACCGGCGGCATCATCACCGGGGCGGCGCTCATCATGGTCGCGGTGTTCGGGGCGTTCAGCCTGTCGGGCATCGTGTTCCTCAAGGCCATCGGCCTGAGCATGGCGCTGGCCGTGCTCATCGACGCCACCATCGTGCGCGGGATCCTGGTGCCGGCCTTCATGCGCGTCATGGGCTCGGTGAACTGGTGGGCGCCGCGCTGGGTGCAGCGGCTCGTCGCGCGGCTTGGCCTGTACGAGGGCCCGGCCGACCTCCATCACCCGGCGGCCATGGCCTGAACGCGCGACAATCGCCTGCATGGACCGAACGCGGCTGAACCACCTGACTGACCGATGGCGGGCGCGCCATGATGCCCGTCGTCCTTCTCCCCGGCCCCTGGCCGATCCCGCGCGCGAGGCGCTCGCAACCCGCGCCTTCCCCTTCCGAACGGTCACGCCAGCCTCCTACGTGGCGGATCACGGTACCGAGATGCCTGGCTTCACCTACGACGAAGCTTCCTACACCGATGCCGATCTCGACGCCTGGCTGCTCGAGGTCGGACGGCTGCTGCGGCGGGACCGATGAGCTCGCCGGCCTGGGCGGTCGAGTTGCTCGACGCGGTATGCACCGATGCGGGCGTCGCGCCTCCCCGCCTCCTGTGGCGCAACCGCCGAGGCGAGCATTCCACCGGAGTGACACGTCGTGGCGACGGGCTGATGGCGGTACGCGCCGGTTCCGATCTGCTCGACCAGCGGCTCACCCTCCTCCATGAGCTGGCCCACTGGCTTTCGACTCCTGCCCGCCGTCGCCGTGGGCAGTCGGTGCATCACGGGCGTCAGTTCTACGCGGTGGCTTTCGCCCTCTATCGGCGCCATGGGCTGACCGATGCGGATGCGCTGCGCCTTGAATCCGCCCGCTACCGCAGCTCGCTGCGGCACGCGGTCGCGCTCGGGGTGACCGGGGCGGTCGAGGCCCTCGCGGCACATCGGTCAACCATTCGCGCCCGTCCGCGCCGCCGGTGGCGTGTCCTCGTGCCGGAGCACTCGATTCGCCTGGAGCGCGACGGCCGCTGGGCCGTCTGTGTCACCTGCCGACAGCGCGTCGTCGGGATCAATCTCGCCCGCATTCGCCGCGCCCACCGGCCGGTGCGCCACGTCCTCATGACCGCCGCCTCCTGAGCATGGCGGACGCCGCCGGGCCCCACCGCCTGGTCCATCGCGGCCCGATGTATCGGTTTATCCGTGCCCGAACCACCCGCCAGGTGCGGGTCAGGCCGATAGATCGGCTCTGATCTGCATCAAGCCGGCTCGGAGAACTCACTCTTCGCCGCGGGTCCGCAATCGGCACGAACGAGAGGTGATCGACAGGCTGCTGGCATCGGGGACGCCAGGAATCGACGCGACGGTCCCTCCTCAGCGTTGGCTGAAGTTGTCACTCGTTCTTGAGGCGGGCGTTAGGCGACCTGCGCCGCTGTGTCGGACGATGCCAGATCGGACCACGCTCAAGTCGTCGCTCATTGGACCCCCGACGTGCGTCTGGCGTCGCCTAACTGCCGCGTAATGGGCAGATGACAACTTCCGGGCGGACGCCGCCGTCTCAGGCGCGAACGGCCAGTCGGTCTCGCGCAAGGGACGCCGCAGCCGCCAGCCGTGTCACCGCCTCGGGCGTGCGCGGCCACAGATGCACGATGAGGTGCCTGATCCCGAGCTCGGCGTAGCCGGCGAGGGCATCGGCGATCTCCTCGGTCGAGCCGTGCATGGCGTTGGCCGGCGCGTCGGAATCCTCCGCCACCGCCACAAAGACGCCGGCGCTCAGCTCCAGCGTGGCCGGATCGCGCCCGGTCTCCGCCAGCGCGGCGTGCAGGCGGGCTAACCGCTGACGCAGCTCATCGGCCTCGTCGGGATGGCCGTACCAGGCGGCGTTCCACTGGTCGGCGTGCTTCGCCACCAGCTCCAGCATCCGCGGCTGCTTGCCGGCGATCATGATCGGCGGACCGTCCGGCCGCGGACCGCGAGGGACCAGGTCGGCGTCGAGCGCGCGGTGCCATCGGCCCCTGAAGGTGGCGGAGCCTGTGCGCAGCATCGGAAGGATGATCTCGAGCGCTTCGGCAAAGCGGCCCACGCGGTGGTCGAACGGGAGGCCGAAGGCGTCGAATTCGGGCTCGTGCCAGCCGCAGCCGAGACCAAGGATGAGGCGTCCGCCGCTCACCTCCTCAAAGGTGGCGGCCATCTTGGCGATCATGGCCGGATTGCGGAACGGGACGCACAGCACAAGCGGTCCCAGCTCCACCCGCGTGGTCACCGCGGCCATGGCCGACAGCAGCGTCCAGGCCTCGTGGATGCCGCGTGTGTGATCGTCATCGTTTGCGGAGCGGAAGAGGACGTGATCGGCGCACCACACCGAGTCCAGCCCGCCCTCCTCGGCAGCCATGGTCATGGCGCGGAGGTGGTCGAAGGACGGCGGCTGCCCGGTGGCCTTGTCCTCGCCGATGGGCAGCATCAATCCAATCTTCATGCGTGAATGCTAGCGGCGCGCGTGCCAGCCCATCTCATCTACCGTAGCGGCCATGGCGCAGCTTCCGTTGGAGGGCATCCGGGTCATCGATGTCAGCCGCGTGCTGGCCGGGCCCTTCGCCACCATGCTCCTCGCCGATCTCGGCGCCGACGTCATCAAGGTCGAGCCGCCCGACGGCGACGAAACGCGCGAATGGGGACCGCCGTGGTGGGGCGATCCACGCGACCGTCGCAGCGCCTACTTCGCATCGGTCAATCGCAACAAGCGCAGCGTCGTGCTCGATTTGCGGACCGCTGGCGGGCGCACAACCCTGGATCGCCTGCTTGCCACGGCCGACCTGCTCGTTCACAACTACCGACCGGCCACGGCCGCGCGCCTGGGCCTCGAGGCGGACGCCCTGAGCGTGGGCCATCCACGCCTGATCGTCGCCAGCATCGGTGGCTTTGACGGCGCCGATGCCAACCGCCCCGCCTACGACCTGCTGGCGCAGGCCGTCAGCGGCCTGATGTCGATCACCGGGGAGCCGGACGGCAGGCCGACGAAGGTTGGCATCGCGCTGCTCGACCTGCTGGCCGGGCTGGAATGCGCGGTCGGGGCACTCGCCGCGCTCGTGGGTCGTGGCCGGACGAGGCGGGTGCAGGTGAACCTGATCGAGGTCGGCGTCACCTCGCTCATCAACGTGCTCGGCAATCACCTTGCCACCGGCGACGAGCCTCGCCGTCACGGCAACGCCCATCCGAATATCGCGCCCTACGAGTCGTTCGAGGCACGCGACGGCGACCTCGTGATCGCGGTCGGCAACGACGCGCAGTTTCGGAGGCTGCTGGGCGTACTTGGCCTGGACGACCCCGACGGGAGGTACGCGACGAACCCCCTACGCGTCGCCGGCCATCAGCAGCTCGCCGCTTGGCTGGGAGAGCGAATCGGCGCATGGCCGCGCGCGCAGCTGGTCGCCGCGCTGGCGGAGGCCGATGTGCCGGCGGGACCGGTCAACACCGTTTCCGAGGCCGTAGCCGCCATGGGCTCGGGTTGGACGCAACGCATCGACGGGATGACGCTGGCCCCCAGCCCCTTGCGCCTCGACGGCGCCAGGCTCCAGCCTCGTCATGCACCACCCCTCCTCGGCGAGCACAGCGACGAGGTGCTGGCCGAGCTCCCCTGACGGCCAGCCAGCACGCCGCCCGACGCGCGGGACGCGTTTGGACCGATACAATGGCAGAGCGCGATGCGGGAGTAGCTCAGCTGGTAGAGCGCGACCCTTCCAAGGTCGATGTCGCGAGTTCGATCCTCGTCTCCCGCTCCAACCTCTCAGGCTGTCGGCGTTCAACCCCGATCGACGGAACACGCCGCCCTGATGCTCACCCGACTCGCATGCCCTCGCTATGGGTCCATCACAGCGTAGAGCGTCCACTCTCCGGGAATTCCCTTGAGGGAGTGCGCTCCGCGCTCCTCGAAGCGCAGCCCGGAGCCGGAGACCAGGTCTCTCACAGTGCCCGATGTCAGTATTTCGCCCGGCGCGGCGACGGCGCTGACGCGGGCACCGAGATGCACGGCGATGCCCTCGACGCCAGCTTCCACCAGCTCGACCTCTCCAGTGTGGACGCCGGCCCGCGTTTCGAGCCCCAACGCATGGGCGGCATCGCGAATTGCCGCCGCGCAGCGGACCGCGCGCGCTGGCCCATCGAAGGTGGCGAGCAGTCCATCCCCTTCGATTCGAAGATGGTCACCGCGCCAGCGCTCCAGT
Organism: Chloroflexota bacterium; assembly: GCA_013694795.1. Classification (GTDB taxonomy): domain Bacteria; phylum Chloroflexota; class Limnocylindria; order QHBO01; family QHBO01; genus JACDBZ01. The sequence continues at coordinate 5,242 of JACDBS010000025.1, forward strand.
GCGCGCCGCATGGCGGCGCGATAGTCGGTCAGGACTTGACGCCAGCGCCTGTCCCCCAATGCGGCCGCCAGCGATGTTGACCCGACCAGGTCAACGAACAGCACGGTCGTGAGCACCCGATCCGGATCATGCGCGGCGCGAGCGCCGGTGAGAAACTCCTCGACTTCGTCAATGATGGCATCCGCATTTCCGACGTAGGGCAGGTGGTCCGCGCCCGGCAGCAGGACGAAGCGGGCGCCGGGGATTCGCTCCGCTATGTAGCGCCCCTCATCGGGGCTTGAGTCGAGGTCTCCGGCTCGGTGTAATACCAACGTCGGCACTCGCAGCACCGGCAGCACCTCCCGAATGTCGATGTGCGTATTCATGCGCAGCAGGCCAGCGGCGGTTCCAGGGCTGGCGGAGCGGCGAAAATAGGCCGCAAGTCGTCTTCGGGTCTCCTCGTCGGCGCTCGGAGCGAGCCGCGAGACATCCAGCTGAGCCCATTCGAGTCGCACGCGCTCGATTTCCGCATCGCGCTCGTCGGGACGTGGCGCCCAGGGATAATCCGGGCTCCACACGCGCTTGGCGAATATGCCGCAAGTGATGAGAGCGCGCGTTCGGTGTGGATACGTCGCCGCGAAAAGCACAGCGAGACTCCCTCCCTCGGACCAGCCGAACACGGCAGCCTGCTGGGAGCCGACTGCGTCCATCACGGCCCGGACGTCGTCCATTCGCTGTTCCAGGGACGGCAGATCGTCATGCGGGACTGGGTCAGACAGCCCGGTACCCCGTTTGTCGAAGAGGATGAGGCGGGAGAATGAGGCGAGCCTGCCCAGGAATCGGGCAAGAAGCGGCTCCTCCCACGATTCCTCGACGTTCGACACCCACCCGGGGACGTAGAGAAGATCAAGCGGGCCGTCGCCCACCACCTGATACGCGATGTGAACGTCCTCGGACTGAGCGTATTGCGTCTTCGGTCGTTGGTCCACGTCTCCTCCGTTCCGAGTGCGGCGGGCTCATCTTGCGGCCAGAAGGCCTGCGAGGAAAGAGAATTCGCCTCGCGCCGTCGCACGACGGGGATGGTACGGTTGGTCAGTCGATTGGTCCGTTTCGCGGACCGGTTCGCGTACGCTGGAGTCCGGGGATGACGAAAACTGAGACTCAGGAACGAAGCGCGGAGAGCGCGCTGCGCGCAGGCCGGGATGCCATCGGCCAGCATGCGTGGTCGCGTGCCATCCCCCTGCTGGTGGAGGCAGACGCCGTCGGGCTCGTGGGGGCGGAGGATCTCGACGCGCTCTCCGAGGCCTACTGGTGGACCGGCCAGCTGGATGAGAGCATTGCAGCAAGAGAGCGCGCGTACGCGGGCCACGCAGCCGCGAACGACACTGACATGGCAGCCATGGCAGCCCTGGCGCTGATGTTCTATCACCACCATCGCCTCGCCGAATCGATCGCCTCCGGCTGGCTGCGGCGCGCCGAACGGCTGCTCGATGGTCGACCCGAATCGGTCCCGCACGGCTACTTGGAACGGGCACACGCGAACAAGGCGCTGGGCGGCAACGATTTCGAGACGGCGCTCGAACACGCCAGGCGTGAGAGCGAGATTGGCGCGCGGACCGGTGACATTGATCTCCAGGCCGTCGGCCTCCATGACCAGGGCAGGATCCTCGTGGCAGCGGGGCAGGTCGACCCGGGTATGGAAATGCTCGACGAGGCCATGGCGATTGCCATCGGGGGCCAGCTGAGCCCGTTTCCGACCGCGATCATCTATTGCAACGTGACGATCGCGTGCCAGGACCTGGGGGACTACCGGCGCGCGGTCCAATGGTCCGAGGCGGCCAAGAGATGGTGCGAGCGCCAGGCGATCGCCGGCTTTCCCGGCATGTGCAGGGTGCGGCGCGCGGAGGTCACGCAGCTGCGCGGTCACTGGTTGGAAGCGGAAGCGGAAGCGCGCCTGGCCTGCGATGAGCTGCAGGGGTTCAACGCCGAGTACGCGGCCCAGGGTCTCTATCAGATCGGCGAACTGCGCCTGCGGATGGGTGACATGCCGGCCGCTCGCGATGCGTTTCAACGCGCGCACGAGCTCGGCCGCGACCCGCTCCCCGGGCTCGCCCTGCTGCATCTGGCCGAAGGACGGCCACAGGCCGCGGCGTCGGGATTGGACCGCGCTCTCGCCGATCCCGGACGCCCGCCACTCGTGCGGGCCAGACTCCTGCCGGCTGCGGTCGAAACCGCTATCGCGCTGGGGGACACACCGACTGCCCTCGCTCGAGCCAGGGAATTGCAGGCCATGGCGGAAACCTTTGGGAGCGAGGTGATACGCGCATCGGCATCCGCAGCCCGCGCCGCGGCTGACCTTGCAGCCGGCGAGGTCGACGCCGCCGTCATCGGCGCGACGCAGGCATGGCGACTGTGGCACCAGGCGGACGCCCCGTACGAAGCCGCCCAGGCCAGGGTGCTACTCGGCCGTGCCTACCTCGCGAGTGACGACCCCGAGCAGGCGACGCTGGAGCTCACGGCGGCTGCCACCGCCTTCGATCGGCTCGGTGCCCCGTCCACCGCGGCTGCTGCCCGGGCGCTGCTTCCCGCGGCGTCAGATCCAACCGGTAACCGCCAGCTGCGCACCTTCGTATTCACCGATATCGTCGGCTCCACGCCGCTCATCGAAGCGATCGGCGATGAAGCCTGGGAGAACCTGCAGTCCTGGCACGACACCACGCTGCGGGCGTTGTTCGCCCGTCACCATGGCGAGGAGGTACATCACGCGGGCGACGGCTTTTTCGTGGCCTTTCCGGATCCTGCATCCGCGATCGACTGCTCAATTGCCATTCAGCGGGCCCTCACGGAGCACAGCCGCAATCACGGCTTTGCGCCCCGTGTGCGGATCGGCGTTCATGCAGACGAAGCGATGCGCCGCGGCACGCGGTGGGAGGGTCGCGGCGTCCATCTGGCTGCGCGGGTGGCTGCACTGGCAGGCGACGGCGAGATCCTTGCAACGGCCGAAACCGCCGAAATGGTCGGTCCAGGCGTGTCGGTATCCGGGGCGCGTGAAGAGAAGCTGCGTGGGATCTCGGGGAACGCGCGGCTTGTGGTGATCGACTGGCGCTGAGGTCCCTCGCCCTAGTGGGGCTCTTCTCGATCGAGGTGGCGGACGCGGCGTGCAAGCTCCCGCAGGACAACGAGCTGGATCGGCGGAAACTCCTCCATCAGCGTATGGAAGGCGTGGTGGCCCACCACCAGAAGGCGTGCTGGCCCGTCGCTCACCACGGTCGCCACCCGCGGTCCCTCGTCGACCAGGGCGATCTCACCCACGAATTCGCCGGGCCCTCGCCGGGCAATGACCTGACCCTCTCGCTCCACGCGGAGGGTGCCCTGGATCACGATGAAGAGCTCGTCTCCCTGCTGCCCTTCGCGCATGAGGACGCGCCCGTCGGCCACGTCCACCTCATCGGTCAGCTGGCCAAGCCGGAGCAGCTGTCGCTTGTCCAGGCCTGAGAAGAGCGGAATCCTGTGCAGGAGTTCAAGCTTCTCGTCCTTGGCCATCTGTTGTCCTCCGGCGCTAGACACGGGGGTTTGCGTCTGCGGCAGGATAGCG